>JAGARL010000266.1 GCA_017622255.1 Methanocorpusculum sp. | reverse complement strand
CGAGATCCGGATGCTCATCAACATCAACCATCTTCACCTCAATTTTATCGGCAAGCCGCTCTTCGAGCTGGTGGATAATCGGGCTCTGGATTCTGCACGGGCCGCACCAGGTTGCGAAGAAATCGTAAAGAATTGGTTTAGACATACTAGAAAATAGGTTTATAATCTTAATATATCTTCTGATTGAGGAAAAAAGAAAACTGAGAGGATATCCTCTCTGAAGATATCCGCTGCTGCGGGAAACGCCTGCTGATATTGTACTTATTCGAAGAGTGCGCGGATGACGTCGCGGTCAAAGAGCATGCCGGAAAGTCTGCCGTCGTTGTCGATGACCGGCATCTGGTCAACTCTTCCCCGCTTCATCTTTAATGCGCAGTCGCTGATTTCCGCATTGTTTGGAACGGAGATGACCTTGGTAATCATGACTTCCTTGACCGGCTTGTTCGGCAGCTCGACCTTGGAGATACCGTAGGTGATTCTGTGGTTGTCGCGGATACTCTCCCAGGTCCACTCGTCGTCGTCGGTTCCGGTGGAGAAGTCACTGGTCTGGACGTCATCTTCAATCTTGGAACAGCGGATTAAGTCGCGCTCGGAGATGATACCGGTTAAGACGTTGTCCGAGTTTAAGATCGGCATAGCATCGACGTGGGCAAGCTCCATGATACGGCCGACAACCGGCAGCGGAGTCTCTTCCCAGATGGCGAAGGTCTTGTGGCTGACAAAGTGTTCGCGGATTTCGCGCTCATCGTTTAACTTTGCAACAGCGCTGATGATATCAGATGCACTTAAGATACCGACCAGGTTTCCTTTGTCGATGACCGGCAGACGGCGGATGCGCATCTCGGTCATGATACGGGCGGCTTCTGCGATATCGGTCTCCGGCTCGATGGTAAGCGGCTCGGAGGTCATAAGGAGTGCAATCTGCGTCTCTTCCGGTTTTCTTAAGATGTCTTTGCGGGTAACGATTCCTAAGAGCTTTTTCTCTTCGCCCTTTACTACCGGGACACCGCTGATGCCGGTTCTCTTTAAGATACGGAGAACATCGTCACGGCTGGAGGGAATCTCCACCGTTACGACGTCCTTCGTCATGAAATCTTTTGCAAGCATTTCCGTCATAATGTATCACTACAATTTCCGTTGGAAATTGTATGTATTGGTTTGATTTACTCAGTAAATAAATCGTCTTATTCGATACCACAAAAGACGAAAAAAGAGGGGTTAGTTTCTGATTACCAGAATGTTTGTTTTTGCATAGTTGACGACGTGGGAGGACACGCTTCCAAGGAGCAGGCGGTCGAGTTTGGATTTGCCAAGAGAGCCGACAACAATTAAATCGCAGGCGAGGTTTTCCGCCGTTTCGATAATAGTGTTTCCGGCATGTCCAACTTCCAGATGAGGCTCTGCGGTAATTCCTGCCTCGGCTGCTTTTGCAGTAAGTTTTTCCAGGGTTTCTTTTCCTTCTGCTTCGAATCTCTGGTGGACGAGGTCGCGGACAGAGTCTCCCGGCCCCGGAGAGATGAAGCCGGTCTCGATTACGTAGATTAAGTGAAGCTCGGCATTGTTCTGCTTTGCAAGGTCTGCTGCCTTTTCCACAGCACGGGCGCTGATTTCCGAGCCGTCGACGGCGGCTAAGATTTTGGTAAACATAATAGTTAGTACCGTTTTGGGGAATAAATATCTTCTCTTTATGGAGAGAGCACCTGCGTTACCGCGCCGCGTCCAAGACGCGTGAGAGCAGTTGTCAGAGGACTTCTGCTCCAGGATAGAAGGCCTGCATCCCCCATGACAAAGAGATTTGCCGGTTTGCCGATTTCGATACCTGACGTCATCCCTGCAAGTGAAAAGCCGCCGGTTGCCATCCGCAGAGTCTCTTCCGGCGTTGTTTTGTAGGCAGTCATGAGAAATGCGCACTCGGAAAGCATGTCAGGAGACACGAACATGACGTATCCGTTCCCAGAAATACCCGGCATCCGGCATCAAGGAGTTCTCTGACTGGAGGTTTTCTCGCAGAGTCAGTAACGCCTAAGAGCCAGTTCGAGCGGGGACAGAGAACCACGGCGATATCTTCATCTGCCGCGCGGCGGATGTCTTCCGGGCGGAAATGGGTTGCGTGGATGATAATATCCGGCTGCAGTTCAAAGGCCGGTTCGATATCCTTGATACCTCCTTCTCCCGCATGTACCGCAACAAGCTTTCCCGCCTTCCGTGCCGCATCCGCCGCTTCTCTCTCCTCGTCTCTTCTGTGCGCGCTGGAAAGCCCGAACCCTGCTGCATCCGGCAGGAGTTCGCCCCCGTCCCGACCGAAGATAAGCGGCATAATGCCTGGGATTTTCGCGGCAGAAAGGG
>JAGARL010000265.1 GCA_017622255.1 Methanocorpusculum sp. | reverse complement strand
GCTGATGCAGAAGCCCACCTCTGCGAGGTTATCAGCAACACCTTATCCCGCGGCGGCAAGGTCTTAATTCCGGCATTCGCTGTCGGACGTTCCCAGGAACTTATGCTTGCCTTAGAGGAAGGCATCAGAAACAAGAAACTTCCGGCATGTAAGATTTACCTCGACGGAATGATTAAGGAAGCAACGGCTATGCACACCGCATACCCGGAGTACTTAAACAACGACCTCAGAAACCAGATTTTCCGCGACAACTACAACCCGTTCCTTGCGGAATGCTTCGAGCAGGTCGACTCCTACGAGAAGCGTCAGGAGGTTATCTTCTCCAAGGACCCGTGCGTTATCATCTCGACATCCGGTATGTTAAACGGCGGACCGGTCCTCGAGTACCTCTCGAACCTTGCAGAGTCTGAGAAGAACACCTTAATCTTTGTCGGTTACCAGGCAGACGGAACCTACGGACGCCGTATCCAGAAGGGATGGCGTGAGGTCCCGATGGGTAAGAAGGGCAGTATCATCATCAATATGGAAGTCCAGACGGTCGAAGGTTTCTCCGGTCACGCAGACAGAAAACAGCTGATGAACTATGTCCAGTATGTCCAGCCGAAGCCGGAGAGAGTGTTCACCATCCACGGTGAAGAGTCCAAGACCATCGACCTGGCAAGTTCCATCTACAAGAAGTTCCACATCCAGACCGTGTCTCCGCAGAACCTGGAGACCTACCGTCTGGTGTGAGATTTTTTTGGGAAACCTCTTTTTTTTCTATTTTTTGCACCACAGAAAGCATATATCTAATCTCCTCCCCTCTATCCCTTAGAAGATACTTCCACCGCGAGCCGCTCCGCGGTGGAAATATCCTGCTGATGGTTATGGAAAAAAGATGTACTGTCTGAATTTCAGATTAAATAGTGAGCAGTTACCTCACCAGATGCTCAACCGCGTGCAGCCCCATCATCTCAAAAACAGCAAGAATCTCTTTTGTCGGCTCTTCCTTTCGATAAAACAGATGGCTTGCGCAGTCACAGTCCGAACAGCCGAACCGGAGAACTGAATCTCCGCCGATTCCGGAGGCTAAGACACACTCAAGCCGCATATCAGTTTCCGCACAGACGGTCTTTTCAAGAACTGCTTCCTCCATCAGATAGTCGATGTGCCATTTGGCTTTTCTGTATCGTTCGCGGTAAAAACGGATGTGCCGGGCAACACGAGATAAGCCGCCGGAACCTAAGGCCGAGCCTGCGTAGATGTAGTATCCCGGCTGAAAACTGATGACGCCCAATGCCCCGATGCGGATGTCTTTTGGGACATCGAGACGGAGGATTAGGGTGTAGATTCCCTTTTCCATATTCAGCAGAGATTCCGCTTCGACAAAGCCACGTGCGCCTTTGCCCCGGACATCACCGGCTCGCCGTGTCCGCACCAGAGTGAATCAACAGAAAGCTCTGCCATCCGGGAAACCGAATCGCGAAGCGCGGCAAGGCTTCCGGTCGGGAAATCATATCTGCCGTAGGAGCCTTCCGGGAAGATGGTATCTCCGGCGATGAGTACTCCATCCTCTTCGCGGAACAGACAGATGGAACCGCCGGTATGACCCGGCGTGTGATAGACGGTAAAGCCGTCAATTACGTCTCCATCCTTCAGCGGGCGGGCGGGGATTGGAATCTGCGGCGAGCCGAAGTGGGTGGAGAGGGAAAGGGCGGAGTCGGTAAGGAACGGGAGGTCGAACTCGCCGATGTAGATTTCCGCATCGCAAAGCGCGGCAATCTCGTTTGCGTGGACCGTGTGGTCGAAGTGTCCGTGAGTTAAGACAATGTTTTGGATTCGGTCTTTGTACGGCTCAATGCGCATCGGGTCAATGCCTGCATCGACCAGCGTGTTTCCGACAACATACGAGTTCGCCTGCCAGAAGTGACCGGGGAGAATCTCCGGCATCATCTCTTTAAGACCCCGATTTCCGAAAGCATCTCCGGCAGATACTCCTTTGTTACGAAGTCCAGACCATGGCTTGCGAATGCCTGCTGTTCAGACTTTAATCCCATCTTAAGCTGCAGGTTAATCTCATTCTTCCAGAAATCGCTGGAGAAACGCGGGTCGGTAAGCTCCGCTTTAAGCGCCTCAATATCCTTTTCCGAGAGCTTGTCCGCCGGCAGGTTGTAGCGCTGGATATCCGACGGCTTCACCCCGATAAAGTGTGCCGAAGGCGTTGCCAGGAACTCGGACATGTGTGCCGTCTTAATCGAACCGTAGGCAACGGATGCGTAGATACGGTACGACCACGGATCACCGTCCGTGAAGACCACGACCGGAAGCTTGAGCTCCTCGTTTAAGCGTTTGAGCATCCGGCGGGTTGCCCGCGTCGGCTGACCTTTCAAGTGCAGGAGGATAGTGTTATAGTCCTCATCAAACCCGTTTTCCTGCAGACGGGAGAACATACCACCAGTCTCCAGGGCGATAACACAGCAGGCATCGTGGTCCACAAGCTCCACGTTTTCCACATTGTTCGGGATGTTGTATCCGGCTTCTCCCACATCATCCTGACAGTGAATCTCCTTCATGCCGCGGCGCGTGTTCTCGCGGACACGAAGCGGACCGAAGATGGATGCCCCGTCCTCTTCCGGACGCATGTGGAAATGCTCTCTCTGCAGAGACGTGATAATCTCCAGGTCCTCAACCAGATAGTTACTCTCATTCTGGGCATGGAACTTTGCCTGCTTCCAGCCTTCCGAGATGTAATACATTTCTCTTAAGGTTGACGAGCGGTTTTCCTGGAGCTGCATCTTGATAAAGCCCATCACATAGGCCATCTTCAGCATCTGCAGAGAGGACTTGACCGTTCCTGCATTTCTTGTACTTTCCTTCTCTCCGTACTTCCAGACCTCGGAGTCGTCATCATAGGTCAGATTCCGCTTGGTTCTGGTCGGAAGCGTAATCGACGGAACATCGCCGCCGCCAATCTGGTCGTACCAGACCTTGGCGATTTCCATCAGACGCTTCTGCGTTGCCTGGTCTCTCTCGTTCATCTCAGACATCCAAATCAACCTCCACTTTCAGATTCTCTGCCACACCCTGCATCTGGATAAGACCGCCGCCTTCTCCGGAATAAATTACCTCGAAGGATTCGCCGCCGGCAAGCGTGAACTTCCAGAGCTTCGTATACTCGCCGTCCATCTCGGATACAAACGTCGGCGGGATGTTTGCATCCTCCGCACTGTCAGCGGAGATGTCGTAGAGGGTTATCTCCTGCTCTTTGGTTGTGTAGTTGTCGATATGAATCAGAATCTGTCCGCCGGTTGTTTTCTTCTTCAAAACAACCCGGCGCATGATTCTGCCTTCGATAAGAGAGGTGTCCGGTACCGGAAGCTCGACAATCTCTGCAACCTTTGCCGCGATTAAGGGGATGACCGCACAGACTGCGCGTGCTCTGTCGTCCTGCTGTTTGTTCTTCTCACGCCTCGATAAGAACTGCTTTAAGTCGCGTCCCAGCTCCTGTAAGGCAAGGGTAATCTCGCGCTCGACTTCCGGAACAGAAGCGACCGCATCCTTGGACTCACTCGTAAACGGCACATTGGTCGCCGCGACGTGGACGAGAATCATTAAGGGTCCCGTCGGCAGTCCCTGCTGGGAGACGTTGTAGTTTTTCCAGTTGACGCCCTGTACGGCATTGGTAATCGCACATGCTCCCTGCTGATACAGCAGCGGGACACGGTTTGCGAAACGCAGAAGGGTTGCCTGACCTTCGGTCTGCAGTTTTCCGCCGTATCCGATAGCCGCCTCCACAATGAAGGAATGTCCGCCGAAAACATTTCCGGGACGGGTTCTTGCCTTGATGAAGTCCAGCTCGAACTCCTTTTCCATTCCCTTGACGATGAGCTCCTC
>JAGARL010000264.1 GCA_017622255.1 Methanocorpusculum sp. | reverse complement strand
TCTGTTATCCGCCGGCAAGTTCTGTTCGAAGGGCAGAATGGTGACGCCGATTGAACGTCAGGGAGACAAATGGGTTGAGACCGACTTTGACGATGCGGTAAAGAAGGCCGCAGAGATGTTTGTCAATGCTAAGCGTGCACTCTTCTACGGCTGGTCCGGAACATCAACCGAAGCCATGCACATCGGTCTGGAAATCGCCGAGGAGATAGGAGCGGTCATGGACAACTGTTCCTCCGAGTGTCACGGCCCGACGATTATGGCGGTCCAGGAAGTCGGACATCCGGGATGTACGCTTGGTCAGATTAAGAACCGTGCGGATGTTATCGTCTACTGGGGATGCAATCCGATTGCTGCGCACCCGAGACACTTATCCCGCTACTCGACCTTCTCGACCGGTGCATTCCGCGAGGAAGGCAGAGGAAACCGGACAGTAATTGTCGTGGATATCCGCGAGTCCGAGACCGCAAAGCTTGCCGATATCTTCGTGCAGGTAAAGCCGGGAGGGGACTTTGCGCTCTTCAATGCTCTTCGCGCCTGTGTCCGCGGCGAGCGGGATGTGATTCCGGAAACCGTTGCCGGCGTTGAGAGAAACGTTATCTTCAAGCTGGCAGACATTCTGCTCTCGGCAAAGTTCGGTTCGTTCTTTACAGGAATCGGTCTTACCCAGTCCCGCGGAAAGTACAAGAACGTCAGAGCCGGTATTGAGCTGGTCGATGAACTCAACCGCCACACGAAGTACACGTTAACTCCGCTTCGCGGCCACTGGAATGTGGACGGAACCAACCAGATGTTCTCGCTTGCAGCAGGATATCCGTATGCGGTTGACTACTCCCGCGGTATTGTCCACTACAATCCGGGAGAGACAAGCGGGGTTGATATCTTAGCAAATCATGAGGCTGACGCCGTGCTTATCATTGGAACGGATTTAGGCGCTCACTTCCCCAGAGAAACCGTTGCTCACCTGGCAAATATCAATACTATTGTGCTTGACCCGTTCATTTCCCTCTCGACCGCGGTCGCCAAGCTCCATATCCCGGTTTCATCGGTTGGAATTGATGCGGAAGGTACTGCCTACCGCTTAGACGGTGTGCCAATCCATGTCAAAAAGGCATTCGAGTCTGATATGCCGTCTGATGAGGTAATCCTTACCAGAATCTTAGAGGAAGTCAGACGGCTGAAAGCGGAAAGAGCATAAGGGAACTTTTCCCTCCTTTTTCCCCTCTCGTTAAAAAAAGGATTATTTATTTTATGCAGGGAAGCGGACAGGAGTCTGCCCCGCGGATGATTCTGCAGATTTCGCAGAACTTCTTTTCTAAATTCTCTTCGCTGAGGTCTCCGTCTTTGATATCCTGCGCCAGTTTTCTGATGATCGTCAGAATTTCATCTTCGAAGACAATCCGGTATCCGCGTTTCCCGGAGAGGTACTGGGATACGGCTGACGGAGCTACAGAGAGCGCTTTTGCGGCCTGCACCTGGGTGATACCAAGAGACACCAGTTCTGCGGCAAGGGATGCCTGAATTGCAGGAATGATGTTCATGACAATATCCTGACAGGGAACTTTTACCATGATTAGTAATTAACGTTGTTTACTAATATATAATTTCCTTTTGGGGAATTCGGGAAAAAAGATTGTTTAGAGGGAGAATTCTTTGGTCTCATCGCGGCTCTCGCCTTCGAGTTTCTTGAAGAGTCCCGGCTTGCTCTTCGGGATTAAACAGAGCGGGCATTTCCACTGGTCCGGGATGTCCTCGTACTTTGTTCCCGGTTCAATTCCGTGTTTCGGGTCTCCGGTTTCTTCATCGTAAACCCATCCGCAGTAAATACAATACCATTTTGCCATACTTAGTAATTACTCTGTGAAGTATTTGAATGTACCTTTTGTGACACTACCGAATACCTCTTATAGTTTTGAGAACGAATAATTTGTTAACGAAATTTTCGGTTGAGAAAATCAATGACTGTCACACTCACCCCAGAAGAAGTTAAAGCCCGGTTTGGACCGATGTTCTGCCGCCGTCTGCTGGTTATGACGGATGAGAGAAATGGTATTGCAGAGATTCATGAGGAGTGTCATGCAAGAGGTCCTATCGAGTGGGATCACATGAACCGCAGAAGAGCGGGCGGTGCGCTGATTTCTGCCCGGACGGAAGGGACGAAGATGACAATGCGGGCAAAGCTTGGCTGTTATCCGATTCAGTTCGGTCCGGCGGCTGCGGAGCTTGGCGGTCAGGCGCTGGAAGGTGTTGTGGTAAAAGGAGATGAGGTGCACACCTCCTGGGCAGGGGCAGCCGGTGCCGGTGTCGGTGTTGCCGCCTGTCTTGCACAGGCTCCGGGTGTTATCCGGGCAGAATACAAATCCGAAGAGGATTTGAATGTCGGAGGTGCCCGTATCTGCCGGAGCACGGTTATTCTTCCGAAGTATGAGAAGATTACCTTCGGCATTGATGATACCGATGTGAAAGAGGAAGGAGCTACCTGGGTTCTTGCTCTGCAGTGCGGAGAGGCCTGTAAGATTGAGGGTGTGGAGTTTCTCGGCATGCGTCTTGTACAGCTGAATCCGAAAGCACCGAACAAGACAACAAACTGTACCGGTTCTGCGCTCAGCTTCGCGGTTCTGCCGGAAAAGAAGGAGGAGCTGATTTCGTTTGTCAAGACGTTCATTGAAGAGCACTCGGTGAGTCCGGAGACCGGAATCTGTTATCTGGAGGGGCTTGTTATGCCGGAGTCTCCGTACAAGAAGCAGATTAAGACCGAGCTTCTGACCGCAGAGTATGCAAATGCGGAAGCGGAAAGAATCGGGGTGACATTTATTGACTCTGCCAATGCCAAGGGCAGAATCGGTTCTCTTGGTGCGCTTCTCTGGGCAAATGACGGCGTGGAAGCCGCCGGTCTCTTCGGAGAAGAGGCATAATTTTTCTTTTTTCCAACCGTCAGACCTATACTTTCTGCAAACCAAACAATTAGCATATGTGGGAATCCTTAAAGGAACAGATTACCGACGTCGGCTCCGCAGTTCTTACCGGCGCTGACGCATCAGCATACGTAAAAGACAACGCAGTCGTCTTTGTTTACGAAGGAAACAAACTGCAGATTCCAGTATCAGACGTATCCGATATCACCCTTCGCCACATCGGCGGCGGCACAGTCATGCTGAAATACAAATTCATCGAAGTTCTCGGAAAGATTGAGAAGCCGGAATGATATTTCCCGTAAGCTGTAAGTTCGTTGGAAACGCTTCCTCGATGCCGCACGGAGACAAGGTGTACTTTTTATCCCAGTACCTGCTCCACAAAACCGAGTCTGGAATCGAGATTCTCGAGGTCGAACCGGCAGAAGGCGAGACGCTGGTGCGGGACATCAAGTCCGTAAAAGTTCTCGCAAAAGCAGAGGATGTGCATATCTGGGAAGGCATCGTCAACCCGCACAACCGGGCGGACCTAATCCGCAAGGCGATGTCAACCGGAAAACCCGCAACGGTCTTCGGCAGTGAATCAGACCACATGACCTTCGTCCTGCATCCGTCCCTTGACGGGTTCGAGACGGTGCATGTATACGACAACGTCCCGCCAAAAGCAGCGCTTTCCGAGACGCTGAAGTCCCTGGAATCAATCGGCTACTTTGAGCCGGACAACATCATCTTCGAACACCACATCGAAAACAT
>JAGARL010000263.1 GCA_017622255.1 Methanocorpusculum sp. | reverse complement strand
GCGCAGTTTTCCGGAAACGGCACCGGTCATGTGTTTGCACTCGAAGATGTAGATTCCGGACGGGTGGATGAAAACGGCATCTGCTTCGGTGACGCCGTTTGGGGTTGGGAGATAGAGTGCTGTTGGTGCGGCGTAGGCTGTTTCGCCTGCAAGTGCGGCAAGGATGTTTCGAAGCCGCACCTCCTCTTCTCTTCCGCGCAGTTTGGGAAGGTCGGTCTCTTCTGTCACGCAAACCTCCCGGCAATCTTTTCCACATCCCGGATATCTTCGATTACTTCGTCCACTGCACCGAACAGAATATCCGGCCGCCTTCCCCGCTGCTGCAGGGTCAGCACCGCATAGTCAGCCTGCCTGAATGCGGGCAGATCGTTTACGGCATCTCCGGTCATTATTACCGTATCGAACTCCTCCTGCAGGTTTCGCACAACCTCTGCCTTTCGTTCCGGTGATGCGGCACCGAACACATGGCTTTTTTGGATGCCGAGCAGTTCTCCTGCGGCTTCCAGCTTCTCCTGCCGGTCGCCGGAGGCGATATAGACCGCAATGCCGCGCTGCTGCAGAGCGTTCATCAGTTCCGCAACGCCGGGGAACGGGTATCCGGCGGCGGCAACCAGATATTCCACGGCAGAAAGCCGGCTGTTGATAATCGCCCCGGTGTTCATCGCAAAGACTTCGCACTCTTTTTCTGCTTCCTGCAGGCAGGCACGGGCAGTATCCTGCAGGTTCGAAAGAGACACGGTATTTTCTTCCTGCAGAACTGATTTGGCAAATGCCGAGTCTGCTTTTCCGCAGGAGACTGCATAGGAGATGTTCTGCTCTGCAATCCATGCGGAAAGCGGCAGGTCTTCTGTTCTGCGGAAGATATCGGTATAGCCGGCATTTAAGAGGACAAGACTTCGGTCCTTGTCCTCGAATACCAGAAGCGTTGTCTCTGCATCATGGCGGATTGCCTGTTCCTTCACGGAAAAAACTGCCCGGACCGTCTTCATCAGCGTTCCGGCGCTGTCAAATACTGCTGCAAGAGACATCTGTTCTTATCTATTTCTTTGTCTCCTATTAAGAATGCTGGTACCATTTCGAAAATGCTTTTATCTCTTATGCCAAATACGAATTATCAGAGGACATTATGACCGATTCTGCTCAGGACACCGGGGACCTTCTGCCGCAGCAGAATGTTCCGCTTGAACCTCTCATTTCCTCCGAAGAGCTGGCCAAGCTGAGAAAAACCAATATCTCGCTGGAAAACCGGAATTATGAACTTCGGGAAACCGTTCGTCAGCTTCGGCTGCAGACAGCCGCGGCGGAGTCGGAACGCGATCAGTTCCGCCGGGAGGCACGCAAATACAAGACCGAGCTTTCCCAGATGAAGACGCCGCCGCTGGTTATCGGTTCGGTGGAGATGCCGCTTGATGACGGCAGGGTAGTTGTTCGCAGTACGACCGGCCCGCAGTTTTTATCCAATGTTGCAGAAAATGTTGACCGCAGTCTGGTTGTTCCTGGAGCGCAGTGTGCCCTGCACCCGCAGTCGTTTGTTCTGCTGGAGGTTCTGCCGCGGAAGTATGATTCGGCGGTTTCTGCAATGGAGGTCGATGAGGCGCCGGATGTGGTCTATGAGGATATCGGCGGTCTTTCCCAGCAGAAGAATCTGCTTCGCGAGGCGATTGATCTCCCGCTCTTAAAGCCCCAGCTCTTTGAGAAGGCAGGAATCGAGCCGCCGAAAGGTGTCCTGCTCTACGGCCCGCCGGGAACGGGAAAGACGCTTCTGGCAAAGGCGGCAGCGCACGAGACGAATGCGGCATTTATCCGGGTTGTTGCATCCGAGCTTGTCCAGAAATATATTGGAGAAGGTGCCCGTCTGGTCCGTGAGCTGTTCGCGCTTGCCCGCGAGAAGGCGCCGGCGATTATCTTTATCGATGAGATTGATGCTATCGGTTCTTCCCGTTCGGCGGATGCGTACTCGGCAGGCGACCATGAGGTGAGCCGTACGCTGATGCAGCTCTTGGCAGAGCTTGACGGCTTTAATGTCCGCGGAAATGTGAAAATTATTGCGGCAACGAACCGGATTGATGTTCTTGACAAGGCGCTTCTGCGTCCCGGACGGTTCGATAGGATTATCGAGTTCCCGCTGCCGAACGCAGAGGAGCGCGAGACGATTCTTTCCATCCATACGAAAAAGATGCATCTGGCAAAGGATGTTGACCTTGCCGCTCTGGCAGAGGAGACCGACGGCTTCAACGGTGCAGAGCTGAAGGCGGTAACGGTTGAGGCCGGAATGCAGGCAATCCGCCGCAACCGTTCGACGGTTCGGAAGACGGATTTTGCCGACGCTCTGCAGGCGGTTCGCCGCGGAAGGGAACAGCCGGAGGCACGTGAACTGCCGCCGGGGATGTATTTGTAAGAAAACAGTCGGTTTTTGGGGGATATTCCCCCGTTTTTATTCTTCAATCAGTAATCTGATTAAGTATTCCTCAATTACGAGGCAGAGCATAAGCAGATAATACAGTGCCCGGCGGATAAGCGGTTCACCGAGGAACACAAGGATTCTGTCGCGGATTTTATTCCGCAGTTCCGCCAAGCGCCGCAACGGTATCCGCCCAGGTCTCAACGGCGGTAAGGGTTGCGTCCTCT
>JAGARL010000262.1 GCA_017622255.1 Methanocorpusculum sp. | reverse complement strand
CCCGTGAGTGCTCGCGGGGTTGATTTTGTCGGATATCGGGTTTTCCCGAACAGAGTGATTCTCAGGAAATCCACCCATAAGATGATGCGCCGCAGGCTGTCCCGGGTTCTGCGACATCTCCGGGAAGGGACTTTCACCGAATCCGACAGGAGCACACTTGCAGCATATGCCGGATGGGTAAAATATTGTTCGAGAACTGCCCGGAGAACGATATTTGACAAGTACTTCGCCCCGTGCCTCTATCTGATGGGCGAAGATGAACACAAATTCAAATCAAAAATCATTTGGATGTTACTATGACTGAAAACAGAGTCTATACAACAGGCGAAAAGCCACAGAACCCGATTATCTTAGATGTCGTCTATCTTATTTCCGACATCCGGGAAGAACCGCAGACAGAACACCCGGCAGAAGAAGGGGCAATCCTGCCGACTGTGTGGTCTTATGTCGTTGACGATGTGCTGACCATTGCAGAGTACCAGGTACTCAAGTACGCAGAACTCGAAGAGCATATCCTCGAACTTGATTTAGCCCTCTTCGAGAAGGATATGGAGGAGGCATAAAATGGCAGTAACAGCAATTGGCAAGCGATACGCCCGCAGGGTAGAGGACGGCACTATTACTGTAATTGAGATTCCCACAAAGAGATTACAGGATGTCCGGGACTCTTACTTAGAACTCTTCGGAGTTCCGATGCCGGAGGCATGATGAGAGATATTATCATCAAATATCCGGCAAACATCTCGGAAATGCTTGTCCCTGCCGGGGCAACCATCACCACTCTTGACCGCCGGATTAACGGCAAGCTTCGCAGCATTGCAGTATCCATCCCAGAAAACGGCATCATGGAGATTAAGAACAACAACATTACATCGCTGTTCTTCTCGAATGAGGCCGGATGCGTAGAGCTTCCGCACGGTGTAGAGTATGAGGATATGGTAATTACTGTAGCCAATACGGGGACGGATGCCGCCCGCTTTAACTATCTCTTAGTGTTTGAGATGGACGCCTAAAGGAGAACCCGGCATGAATTGGAACTTCCGGGGGATTTACCCCCATAAGAAGCCGGATATCTTCTACGGGCAGAAGGGATTATCCGCAGATACGGGAAACCCGCTTCCCTCGGCAACGCTTACCACATCCGCCGAAGCTGTGACGACTCCCGGAGATATCAGTATCACGGCATATGCAGTCAACACAGTTGGCTTCCAATGGCAGACCTCAGCAGACGGGGAAGAATGGGTGAACATTACCGGGCAGATATCTAAAACCCTTGAAAGGTTCTATCCGCACATTGCAGGAACGGCCGGAACATACTATTACCGGGTTCTCTGTGCCGGGTGGTTAGGGGTTGTTCCATCTCCTGCAGTATCCGTCACTGTATCATATGCCGTCCCATCGGTGTCTATTTCTGTATCAGCAGAATTCGTCCCGAATGCAGGAATGGTTATGCTCTCGGCCGAAGGCCGATATGTCGACACGTACTCTTGGCAGGTGTCAAGAGACGGTGTCGAATGGGTATCACTTGGAATCAATTCCCCGGAAGCCACAATCGACTACGCCCCGGAAGATGGGGGCGAATATTTCTATCGCTGCGAGGCAGTCGGACTTGGAGGGACTGTCTATTCCGTCCCAGTGAAGGTTGATGTCGAGTATCACGTCCCGGAGATTACAATCTCTGCAGATATGCTCTCGGTTATGTCTCCGGGGGCGGCCTGCATCACAGCGACCGCGACATATGCAGACAGTTACGAGTGGGAAATCTTGGCTTCCAATGGAATCTGGACATATATCCAGGGCGGGCCGGAACTCTCCATTTCTTATGAAGAAGGAGAAGCAGGTATCTATCAGTATCGTTGCCACGCAATCGGAAAGGGCGGAAGGGCCGTGTCCGAAAGCGTGACTATAACTGTGACGTGCCCGCCGCCGACTATTAGTATTGCCGCGGATGCGCTCGAGATTGAATCCCCCGGACCAGTGACTATCACTGCGACTTCGCACCTTGCATTAGGATTCTCCTGGGAAGTATCCATGGATGGTGAATCCTGGGAATCCATTGCTGATGCGACCGGGCCGGAACTCTCCATCACGTATGCAGACGGTGAAGAAGGTATCTTCTCTTATCGGTGTACGGCATATGGCAACGGGGGAGAAACGATGTCTAATGAACTCAGGATTATTGTCTCTGCCCCGGTGGTTGAAGAACCAGAGCCGGAAACACCAGAAGGAGAAGGCAGCGGAGAAGAGGGAAGCCTAACCTCGTAAATTAGGCGCGAAATGGTGGTGGAGAACATGAAAAATGGCAACAGCAAAGAAAACCCCGGCAAAGAAAAAGGGGTTAACAGAAGATGAGAAGTGGGCAGTGGGAGAACTCAACATAATTATGTTGAATGATAAGTCTCTCTACTACCACCTTACCCCATGGTACAACAACTACGCAAAGAAGAAGGCCAAAGGCACATACGACAGAGACGCAGCACTCAGAGGCCTTGCAGGAACATTCACGACAAATGCAATTCGCTTCTACAATAAGAAGTATGGGAAGTACGGAAGAACCATCCGTCTTTCTAAAGAAGCGAAGGCAGAGTTCGCAAAACTCGCCCTTCGAGAACTTAACGAGTGGGGATTAAAGAACGTCCGCAAAGGAAGCAAGCCGAAAGAACACATCGACAGAACCCAGGGCACAAGCGATAGCATTTGGAGGTACATCTAATGGCAAGAAAAAGAACTCGGAGAGTAGAGGCAACATACAAACACTCTTCCAAAACCAAACAGACAGGACAGAGCAAAGAACAGAACGACAACTACAGAAAGGCAAAGCCGCCCGGATGGAGAAAATCTGCAAAGGGTAATTGGTACTATGAAGCCCGCCGGAATCGTTCCGACAACCTTTCGCAGTTAGACGCACACAATGAAGATGCGAAGAGGAGAAGGGAGGCAAAGGCCGCAGCACTCAAAGCCGCAAAGGCCGCAAAGAGAGCTGCAGCCAAAGCACGCAGTGCCGCCCGGAAAGCAACTTCCGCCGCCCGGAAAGTAGCCGCAACATCCAAACCAAAGACGAGGAAACCAACCGCGAAGAAATCGACCGGGAAGAAGAGAACAACCCAGAAGAAACTCTTCTGATGAAACGCATAAGGAATCCCGTAACCGGGACATGGTATGAAGTCCGGCAGAGGTCATCCAAAGCCGGGCAACATCCCCCGAAGGGGCTATGGTGTATGGGTGGTTCTTCTGCAAGCTCGCACAAAGACCACCAACACACCGAAAAATCATAAAATAGTCACTTTTTTTAAACGGCCTACAAACCGGGCTTTTTTCAAGGTACAAACACCTTACCCTATCTGACAAAACCGCCCAAAATCCCGATATGCAGGGCAATTAAGGGCATTTAAAAGGCAGAAAGGGATTATACCCTATTAATGCCCTTTTTCTTCAACATCTCCGCCGCCGCGTTTT
>JAGARL010000261.1 GCA_017622255.1 Methanocorpusculum sp. | reverse complement strand
ATCGTCCTCGGCGATTTTCTTTGCCGCATAGAGCGCCATAATCTTTGCCATCTCCGGCGGCAGGTTTTCCATGCTGAGGAGGACCTTCTTTACCCCCCAGGAGAGGTTGACCGCGGTCGGCCTGGTGTTAATCAGCTCTGCGGCGTCAGCGGCAACGGTTTCCTCGAACTCGATGTCCGATTCAGAGGAGCGGGCGGAGAGTGCGACGCCGAATGCGCCAGCGACGCCAAGCGCCGGGGCTCCGCGGATTGCCAGGCGGCGAATCGCATCAGCTAAAGCGTTGATGGTTCTGATTTCGAGGACTTTGTACTCGGTCGGCAGAAGCGTCTGGTCGACAGCCATAATGCAGCTCTGCTCGTCATCCCACCAGAGGGTTTTTTCTTCGCTGATAACCGGTTTTTTACCGTTTGTTCTCTTCTGAACCATTACTCGCCACGCTCCAGAACACAGAGGAATGCTTTCGCGGCAGCCGAACCGCCGGATACGACGGAGTCCGGGATGTCTTTCGGGGCAAGGGCTGTTCCGGCAATGAAGATTCCCGGCGCTTTGCTCACTGCCGGAGAGTAGGCGTCTTCGGCGGTTAAGAAGCGGCTTTCGTCCATGGAGATTCCAAGGCTTTCTGCAAGGCGGACGGTGTCCGGCTCAGGGGACATGCCGACTGAGAGGACGACGAGGTCTGCTTCGAGGTTTACGAACTCGCCGGTCTCGGTGTTTTCGATGGGGAGGACCAGACGGTCTTTGGACTTCTGCACCTCTCCGGTGAAGGTCCGGATGAAGGAAACGCCCATGTTCTTTGCCCGCTCGAAGTACTCTTCGTAGCCTTTGCCGTAGGCTCTGACATCATTGTAGAGGATGGAGACTTCGCACTCCGGGTAATGCTCTTTGATGAGCATGGCGTTTTTCATTGCATACATACAGCAGACGCAGGAGCAGTAGTTTCTCTTAAGGGCGGCATCGCGAGATCCGACGCACTGCACAAAGACCACACTCTTCGGCGTCTCGCCGTTGGAAAGTCTGCGCAGTTCGCCTTTGGTAGGACCTCCTGCGTTAATCATTCTCTCGAACTCAAGGCTTGTTATGACATCCGCGTACCGCAGGTAGCCGAACTGGGACTTGTTCCGGGCATCGAAGAGGGTGTATCCGGTGGCGATAATTACCGAGGCGGCGGGAATTTCCAGGGTCTGGACTTTGTCTTCGGTGACGGAAAGGACGGCATTCTTTCCGCACTCGTCATAGCAGAGACCGCAGTCAATGCAGTGGAATGCGTCGCGGACAACTAAGTTCGGGACTGCCTGGGCATGGGGTTTGTAGATGGCTTTGCGGACGCCAAGGCCTGCATCGAATTTATTGTAGACTTCAACCGGGCAGACTTCGACACATTCTCCGCATCCGGTACAGTCCGTCTCGTTTACATATCGCGGGTATTTGGTAACGGTGACGGTAAAGTTTCCGGCGGTTCCTGCAATCTTTTCGACTTCGGCTAAGGTGAGGATGGTGATATTTTTGTGGCGGGAGACCTCAGCCATCTTCGGCGATAAGATACACATGGAGCAGTCGTTGGTCGGGAATGTTTTGTCGAGCATTGCCATGTGGCCGCCAATCGACGGCTCGCGCTCGACGATGTAGACATGCACACCGTGGTTTGCGAGATCCATCGCTGCCTGAATTCCGGCAACGCCTCCGCCGATGACAACAACGTTACTCATGCAGATACCTCGCTCCTACGCTGACGTAGGTTTGTGCATTTCTGATGTTTGCGGCAACCTCTTCGTCGGTTAATTCCCGAACGACTTTTCCAGGCACTCCCATGACTAACGACCGCGGCGGGATTTCCTTTCTTTCAGAGACAAGTGCTCCTGCGGCGATAAGAGAGCCTTCGCCGATTTTTGCATCGTTTAAGACAATAGCCCCCATGCCGATTAGGCAGTTGTCTTCGATTTTTGCCCCGTGGATAATCGCTCCGTGTCCGACTGAGACGTTTTTGCCGATGACAACCGGTTTACCCACACTCTCGTGGATGACCGCGTTGTCCTGTACGTTTGAGCCGTCTCCAATCGTGATGGAGTCCATATCTGCCCGGAGGACGGCACCGAAAAGAATGGTGACATTGTCTCCGAGATGTACGTCGCCGGCAAGCGTGGCGTTTGGTGCGACGTAGGTCTCGTTCCCGATTGTTCTTCCGCCAAAGTCCATAATAAGTATATATTAGAACTTTGGGAAATATCAGTGTTTGGGGATGGATGTCTCCAGAGAAAAAAAGAGGGGGGTTTGGATTATTTCTTAGATCCCGGTGCCGCGGTTACTTTCTTTACGCCTGCGACCACTTCTTTGCCATGTGGCCGCCAATCGACGGCTCGCGCTCGACGATATAGACATGCACGCCGTGGTTTGCGAGGTCCATCGCTGCCTGAATTCCGGCAACGCCTCCGCCGATGACAACAACGTTACTCATGCAGATACCTCGCTCCTACGCTGACGTAGGTTTGTGCATTTCT
>JAGARL010000260.1 GCA_017622255.1 Methanocorpusculum sp. | reverse complement strand
TCGCGGAAACTCTTGGTGTTGGTGTTTTTCTCTCTCATCATGCTGAGCTTGTGCAGAATCAGCGGATGGTTTAAGATGTGAACTTCACTCATGCCTGTTTTGTCTATTCGCGCTTTGAAGACTAATAGGTTTGTATTTCCGGATACAAAATCCAGTACTGCACGCGCGTATTACAATTACAGGATACACGTACCAATGATTCAGGAATGTGATTTAGTAAAGTAAGAAAAAAGCCGAAAGAAATTTTGTGTTGGAGATTTACTCCATCTTGATTGCGCTTTCCGGACACTCGTCAACGCAGGTCTCACAGTCAACGCAGGCTCCTGCATCAATGACTGCCTTGTCGTCTGCTCCGAGCTCAATTGCTGCGGCTGGGCAGATGTCAACACAGGTGGTACATCCGGTACATTTTGCTTTATCGATTACTGCTGGCATAGATTTTACCTCTCGTTATCTATATTTTTCATTCGACTTGAATATAAGTTTCTATTACAGTCCAAGAACTTCCTTCATGGTGTAGAGTCCCGGCTCTGCAGTCGGTGCCCATGCTGCGGCGCGTACTGCTCCGCGGGCAAAGACAGCACGGTCGTAGGCACGGTGGGAAAGCTCAATGGTCTCATAGTTCTGGTGGAACTGAACGGAGTGGTCTCCGACAACATCTCCGCCGCGGATTACGTGAACACCAATCTCGCCCTTTCTTTCCGTCATACCGCATCTGCCGTACATCTCCTCAGTCTTTCCGGTCTCTTCTTCCAAGACGCGGAGGATGGTCTTTGCAGTACCGCTTGGTGCATCCTTCTTGTGTCTGTGGTGAGCCTCGATGACCTCGATATCATAGTCGCCTAAACGTTTTGCGGCCTCGCGGACAAGCTCCCAGAAGATGTTGACGCCGACGCTGAAGTTCGTGGTTTTGACAACCGGAACGTTCTTGATTGCGTCAAGAAGCTCTGCATCCTGCTCCGGAGTAAATCCGGTGGTTCCAATAACAAGGGCAACACCTTTTGCGGCGGCAATCTTTGCATTCACCATAGTTGCGGCGGCAACGGTGAAGTCAATCATGACATCCGGCTTTGCAGAGTCGATGAAGTCTGCAAGTTTGTCTGATGTTACTACCGGCTTTCCGTGAAGCTCGCCTTCTCTGATGTCAACTCCTCCGGCAAACTCGAGTTCCGGATTTTCCAGTACCATCTGGGCGATGGTAGTTCCCATTCTTCCGAATGCTCCGCAGATAATTACTTTAGTCATAGTGGGAAAGCACCTCTCTCATTCTCTCGGTCATCTCCGAGCTTAAGGAGTCAAGCGGCAGTCTGACGTTTCCGCTCTTGATAAGTCCGCGCAGTTCTGCGGCACGCTTTACCGGCACAGGATTTACATCCATAAACATTGCCTTGGAGAGTTCCATTAACTCATAGTGCATCTGAATAGCGCCCTCTGTATCGCGCTTTCTGAAACGGTTGTACATCTCCACCATGCGGGCAGGCTCAATGTTTGCGGTAACCGAGATGACACCCTGTCCTCCAACAGATAATACCGGAAGGGTTAACGAGTCGTCGCCGGAGGTTAAAATGAACGGCAGGTCACGCTCGAGATCGGAGATTCCGTCAATGATAGCCATCATCTGATCGATATTGCCGCTTGCTTCCTTGACACCGACGATATTCGGGATGGTCTGTGCCATCTCTAAGATGAGGTCGGCTGGAAGGTTCTGACCGGTTCTTCCCGGAATATTGTAGACAATCACCGGAAGTCCGACATCGGCGATTTTCTTGTAGTGTTTTAAGAGACCGGAACGGTTTGGCTTATTGTAGTAGGGGCTGATGACAAGGACTGCGTCTGCTCCGGCAAGTTTTGCGCCGAGCGTCATGACGAGTGCTTCGTCGGTGTTGTTCGAACCGGTACCGGCGATAACCGGCAGGCGGTTGCTTGCGGCAGAGACCGTTTCTTCGATAACACGGATATGTTCTGCGTGGGTCATGGTTGCGGATTCACCGGTGGAACCGCAGGCGAGAAGTCCGTGAACTCCCCCGTTTACGACGTGTTCGATACAGCTGCGCAGACCTTCTAAGTCAAGCGACTGTGATGCGTCATCGTTGAACGGGGTAATTAATGCGGGAATTACTCCTTCAAACATATCTCTAGTATTTAGCGCTGAGGTAACATGTATCTTACGTTCGAAGGGTTGATGTCAGATAACTGCCTATAGATAACTATGAAGTGCATCGTGACAGGCGGAGCGGGTTTTATCGGCTATCATCTGGTTGATCTGCTGGTCTCGCAGAACCACGAGGTCGTAGTTATTGACTCTATGGTCGCAGGCAGAATGGCAAACCTGGAAGAGGCTCTTCCTCAGATTACAGTTATCCACAAGGACCTGTTAGAGGACGGATGGCAGAACTCCTTTTCGGGAGCAGACCGCGTGTATCATATCGCAGCTGACCCGGATGTGAGAGGATCTGCCCGCAAGTCGTGGGAGGTTTACGAAAACAATGTCTCGGCAACGGTTCGTGTTCTG
>JAGARL010000259.1 GCA_017622255.1 Methanocorpusculum sp. | reverse complement strand
GAGGCAGGGAACCGGGTTCTGCAGACCGCGGAGGCAGTCGATTACCGCATCCTCCCGCTCTGCCGCAGTACAGGAGAGAAGGGAAAGGGATGCGGCAAACTCCTCTTTGCAGTAACAAAACACCGCATCCGCTGCGGCAAGCACTGCGGCATCCAGGTGATGCAGGGTGTTGTCCATGTCGAAGAGTACGGCTTTAATCATGGAATTTCGGGACTTACTGTCCCGCATGGGTTAAGATGTGCCGGATTTCCGGGATGATGATTTCCTCTGCGGCAAGCTGTACGGCTTTGGGTGAACCCGGGATGCAGAAGACGGCAGCTCCGCGAATCAGTCCCGCGGTTGCCCGCGAGAGAAGGACCGCGGTTTTTACCTGCGCATAGCTCTTCTGCCGGAAGAGTTCCCCAAACCCGTCCATGGTTTTGTCAAAGAGCGGAGAGACCGCTTCTATCGTGCAGTCGTCATGCGTCAGCCCTGTGCCGCCGGTCACAACCACACAGTTTGCCGCCTCCAGCGCGGCAAGAACCGCGGCTGATATCTGCTCCTCATTATCCGGCACCAGCGTCTGGAAGACGACAGCCATGCCGGCGTTTTCGAATGCCTCGCGGAGAATCTTTCCGGAAAGGTCGGTCTTTTCCGTTCTGCTGGTGGAAACCGTAATCACCGCCGCCTGTACCGCGATATCAGTATGGTGTTCGCGTCCCATCATGCCCCTCCGGCAAAGCCGCGAAGCGCTTCTGCCTGCGCATCATGCAAATCACGCCGCATCACAAGCAGGCTGTCTCCGGCGGGATAGCGTTCCAGTTCGATGACGGAAAGTTCGGTCAGGTCGGCATCTGCCGGGAGGATGATGCCGTGGCAGGCGTTGTCTCTGAGATACTGCAGATTCACCGCCGTGATATCCCCGAAGCGTACAGTCCATCCGGCGGATGCGGCACGAACGGCCAGTGCCTCCGCGCCTTCGGTATATGCGCCGCCTAAGAGAATGGTGCGGGAAAGCTCTGCTTTCGAGACATTCAAAACCGCCGGGACCAGCGAGCCTGCCGGCGCTTTCGCGGTTCCGCGGGGGATATGGACGTAACAGTTTGCACGGATACCGTTCATCTGCATACTCGCCGAGCGAACCTGCGGAAGAACAACCACGCGCCCGCCAACCTCAGCGGCTGAGGCGAAGCGGAACTCATCAATATCCGCATCCGAGGAAATCGTCTCGCCGGCCTCTGCCGCCACGGTTTCCTGTGCCGGACCGGAAAATCCCCAGCGTTCCAGCAGTTCGCGGACAAACATCCGCTCGGCAGTCTGGGCGGCAAGCGGGAATCCCGGCATACCGATAACCGGCTTGCCGTTTACCACACCAAGCATGGTAGGCTTTGCCGGTTTCATGAAAACCCCATGGAAGAGAATCTCACCGAGGTCAGCGATAGCCGATGCCGTAAAGTCCTTCGAACCCATCGAAGAACCGGCGGACAGCAGAACGATTTCATTCTCGGCGACCGCTTTCTCAATTGCTCCGCGGATTAACACGCGGTTGTCCGGAACCGGAGAATAGCAGACAACATCCACGCCGAACTGCCGCAGATATGCCGCAGTCATTATGGAGTTGCTCTCCACCACCTGTCCCGGATTCGGGACTTCACCGGGTGCGATAAGCTCCGAGCCGGTCGGGATGATACCGACCGAAACCGAACGGACCAAAACCTCCGTGATGCCGTAGCCGGCAAGGGCACCAATGTCAAACGGCCGGATGCGGGCGCCTGCCGGAAGAACCATGCGGCCTTCGGCAATATCCTCTCCTGCCTTCCGGACGTTGCGGCCGGCTTTTATCGGAGCGCGGATGGTGATTTCAGCAGGAGCATCACTTCCGTCGAACTCGACATCCTCCACCATAATTACCGCGTCGAACTCGTCGCGGACAACGTTTCCGGTGTTGACGCGGTCAAATACCGTCAGCGTCAGCGGATTTTCTGCAGACGCGTCTATGGTATCAGCGGCTTTTACAGCAAAGCCGTCCATTGCAGAGACCGGTGCCGGCGGAACAGAATATTTTGCATACACCGGCTCGGCAAGAATACATCCTGCTGCATCCGCAGTCCGGACCGTACGCGCAGCATAAACGGGTGTCAGGTTCTGCACGGCGCACAGTGCTTCGTTGAAGGGAATTTTCTGCATACTGTGCTACTCTTATTGGGCGGTCCTGCTTTTATAGATATGGGTTTTTTGTAAACCAGGTTAAATTAATTCACCAGATTAAATTAACTAAAAACAATGAACTTTTTCAGAAAAATACATATCAGATGATGGGCAAATTATCCGGTATGAATCAGACCGATGCGCTGATGACCGACGCCTTTGGCAGACGCATTACTGACGTGCGGGTTGCCGTAAACAGTGCCTGCAACCTGCGCTGTCTCTACTGTCACCACGAAGGAGAGGTCGTCAACGGCTGTGTCCATGCGGGAGCAGGAGAACCGCTCACCAAAGAGGAACTGATTGAGGTTTTAACCGTCTTACAGGCGCTTGGCGTACGGACCGTCAAACTCACCGGCGGAGAGCCGACACTGAGAACAGACCTTGCAGAGATTATCCGCGCAGTTCCGTCCGGCATGGAAATCTCGCTTACCACCAACGGCACCCGCTTGAAAGAACGGGCGGCAGAACTGAAGGCCGCCGGACTTTCCCGCGTCAATATCAGCCTGGATACTTTGAAGCGCGACCGCTACGAAAAAATCACCGGCCGCGACCTTTTGCCTGCGGTCCGCGAAGGTCTGCAGGCGGCGCTTGACGCCGGGTTAACCCCGGTCAAACTCAACGTGGTGCTCCTTCCCGGATTCAACGACGACGAGATTGATGACTTCCTGGAACTGTCCCGAACAAATCCGGATGTTATCATCCAGTTCATTGAACTGATGGATGTCAACGGCTGGGGCGACGGTGTTCTGGAAGGAGAACGCAATGCGGCGTTTGCCGCCGAACTGGAAGAGCGGTTCTGCGCGGAAGCAGAAGCGGTTGAAACGCGCCGGATGCATCACCGGCGGCAGTACCGGCTCTCCGGCGCCACGGCAGAGATTGTGCGCCCGATGCATAACTTAGAGTTCTGCGCAAACTGCAACCGGATTCGCATAACCTCTGACGGCCTGCTCAAGCCCTGTCTGCTCAGGACCGGAAACGAGGTAAGTCTGAAAGGAAAGCACGGCGAGGAACTCATATCAGCCGTCGCACAGGCAGTCGCCAACCGCTCGCCGTACTTTACGGAGGAGGCCGCATGACAGAGATTCTGCGTCTGCAGACCGAGGATTTTGACGCAGGAGCTCTCATCAGAGAGACCCGCGACAAAGCAGACGGTGCACAGCTTGTCTTTGTCGGCTGTGTCAGAGACGACGGCCTGGAAGCGTTGGAGATTGAAGCCTTCGTGCCGGTGGCAGAGACAGACCTGCGGCGCATCGCAGACGAGTGCCGCGAAAAGTTCGGCGTACGGGCGGTGCATATCATCCACCGCTACGGACATCTGGCAGTCGGAGAAAACATCGTCATAATAATCGTCTGCTCGGGCCACCGGGAGGAAGGGTATGCGGCGTCCCGATATGCCATCGAGCGGTTAAAGGAGCTGGTTCCGGTCTGGAAACAGGAGATTGTAAACGGAGAAAAAGGAAACTGGGTGGAGATGCACTAAATGCCGACATTTACACACTTAAACGAGAAAAACGAGGTCCACATGGTGGATGTAACACAAAAGCCGGATGTCTCCCGCGAGGCGGAGGCACGCGGCCGGATTTATCTGCGGGATACTACGCTCAAAGCAATCGCGGAAGGGACGGTTGTCAAAGGAAATGTGCTTGCAACAGCTCAGGTTGCCGGAACGCTTGCCGTAAAGCAGACCTGGGCTTTAATTCCAATGTGCCATCCGATTCCTGTCGGCGCTGTCACTATCGCCTTCGAGCAGACCGCGGAGTACATCGAGGCGTCCTGCCGGGTTAAGACCTACGGCAAGACCGGCATCGAAATGGAGGCGCTGACGGGAGTATCTGTTGCGCTTTTGACCATCTGGGATATGGTCAAATCCGCAGAGAAGGATGAGGCAGGGCAGTATCCGGCAACCCGGATTG
>JAGARL010000258.1 GCA_017622255.1 Methanocorpusculum sp. | reverse complement strand
GAGAATAAATCTTCTCCCAGAGTCCTTCTTTCCTCTCAGTCATTCACAATCTCCCCGTCGCGGATAACAATTGTTCTGTCAGCATACGTTGTTGTCTCAGGATTATGAGTAACCATCAGAATCGTTCTGCCCTCTTTATGCAGATTATCCAGAATCTCCATAATCTGGGTGCTCATCTTCGAATCGAGGTTTCCTGTCGGCTCATCACAGAGAAGAAAGGTCGGATCCGTTGCCAAAGCCCGTGCAATAGACACACGCTGCTGCTGACCGCCGGAAAGCTCATACGGAGTATGCCACATCCGGTCGCGGGTAAATCCGACCATCTCCAAAAGCTTTGTAACCCGCTCGGAATAATCTCCTTTCCCGTACTTCAGAATAAGCGGATACTCCACATTCTCATACGCGGTCAAAAGACTAATCAGATTAAACTTCTGGAAGATAAACCCGACAGTATTCAGACGATGATCTGTCAACTCATCATCCGTCATCTCTGAAGTGGATACGCCGTTAATCTTAATCGTTCCTGTAGTCGGGACATCAAGACATCCGATCATATTCATCAGCGTAGATTTTCCGGAACCGGAAGGGCCGGTGATAGCGACAAACTCCCCTTTCTTCACCGAGAAATTCACGTGGTTCAATGCATAGACATCACCTGCCGGCATATGATACACCTTCGTGACATCCTGCAGTTCCACAACAGGAATATCTGTCATAACAAATCACCTGTGGTTAGTTTTCCTTTTCCGTTTTCTTCTTTCTGACAACCACAAATACCGCCGCGGCTGCAATCACAATAACAACAACGACAACTACCGGAGTCATTCCTGCATCATCTTCAACCATGTGGTTGGAAACGGTAATCTCAGCATGCTCGGTAAAGTAGGTTCCGGTAGAATCCTTGTAGATAAGATTCAGCTTCAGCACATCCTCCCTCGGCTTCTCAAACGTCAGTTCAAAACCGGCGAGATCATCAGAATCCAGAGATCCGACAACATAAACACTGTATGGTCCGACATCTCCACCGTTTTCCGAGGTAATACGCAGACCTTCTGCAGTAAAGAATCCTGCATTGTTCACATCAGCCTTCAAGGTATAGTAACTGCCGGTCTTCTCAACTCTGACATTGGTCACAATAAGCTCAGGCATAGTGGTAGTCGCCCCCTCTCCTGCCGGAATACTGACTGTTTCTGTGTGCTTGTTTGCACCGTTGCTGTAGGTAACTTCCAGAATTACAGCGGATGCGTCATTCGTCTTTACCGTCATCTTCACTGCTTTGGATTCTCCTGCGGCAAGAGTTCCAACCGGAACACTTCCCTCTTTACAGGAAACACCAGGTCCTTTTGCCGTAACAGAGACTGATGTTACATCATTTTTCATATTATTCGAAAGAGTAACGGTGATTGGCTCGGAACCGCTTTCTGCAAAACTCTCCGGAACAGTGGTTAAGGAAATATCAACACCTGCATCGTCAACAACGACAGCAAAGGGGTGTTTCAGATATGACATGCCGTTGTTGAAATCAATATAGAACACCGGATAGAATGTACCGGTTTCCTCTCCTGCCTCAACCGGCAGAGTAACCGTTACGGAATTTCCCGGTGCAATGTTTCCAAATGCATTATAGTAATCTGTATAGGTGGTTTTAATTCCGCTGGACTCCTTAATGGATGCCTTGTTAATCGATGCGGGAACAGCTCCGGTATTTACCAGAGTCACAGAAACCGTTCCGGAATCTCCCGGCATCAGCGTTGCCGGTGTTGTGGAATCAGCAGCTGCTGCACCGCAGAAACATACAAGAAAAATAACGGCAGCAACACCAAGGATGCGAAGCGATACAAAGGATTTGCGTTTTTTCTGAACGCGGTCTATTGGTATTGTCTTTGAATTCATAATAATCACTCTGCCGAAAAGACAGGGGGAAACTATCGGCTTTTCCCCGAATCCGAACTCATCCATCTCACCAATGGTAAAAGCAGGTAGTGGTGAAATGATTCGTGGCTTCCAGTTCACTTCTCTTCTGATTCCGCATCCGGGTCAAAGCTTGTTATTTAGTAAGGGTCAGCATATATTATATCTGGTGTTACTCTTAATGATAACAAAATAATCGGTTTGGTTCGGAAAGACCTTATAACAAAGGTGAACTCTACTCTCTTAGTAGGACTCATCAGAAGAACGCTCTTTAGGAGAATCCCAAAATGGCAGAATAAGGCAAAATATTTGTTACCTATTAAAATAACATATTAAGTATGATATTCGATCCGGAAAACATCGAAGAGTTTGTTCTTCATCTGACTGAAATCGGTCTTACGGAAAATGAATCGAAGGTCTATTATGTTGTATTTATGCTCAAATCCGCATCTGTGCGGGATATCTATGAACTCAGCGGAGTTCCGCGCTGTAAAATTTATGCCGAACTTGAATCTCTTGAAACTAAAGGCATGGTTTCCAAAACCAATACGCGCCCTATACGCTACTCCGCAAATGACATCGAACAGACATTCGCCGCTCTCCAGAAAGAATCAAATGAGAAACTGCATAGGACAGAGGACTATCTCAAACGCATATCATCTCATGGTATCAAAAATAAACACCAGCAAATCTATGATCTGCAGACTCAGTGGGCAGTTGACAGTCACCTAAAACCCATCATTCGCCGGACAAAGAAAGAACTCTTACTTTTCGTAAGTGACAGCACATATCTGAAAAAAGTACTTCCGGATACGGAACTTAAACGCCTTGCCAAAAAAATAGACTTATACATCATTGTCACCAGTTCAGACCTCGCAAAAGACATCCCGCTTAGATGCTATCAGTTTCCCCCTGCCCTCATGGAAAAACTTCTGGAAACACAGGAGTCATCTCCGCTCCCGCTCAACTCAAATCTGATATCTCTCATCTCGGACAGAAAGAACTGTATTGGTATTGAATTGCACGAGGGGGAAATATATGGGACAGTAGTTTATCTTGGCGAATATTTCATCATGAGTATGCTCTTCGAATCCATTGTCCGCTATCTTCAGCCGGTTCTCTAATATCTTCTTACTCTTTTTTCATCCCCACATGAATCGGGCAGCCTTCTTCCTCATGCCCGCCGTTTTTCTGCACCCATTCCAGAAGCGGGATTAACAGTTCGCGAAGCTCCCATCCGGAAACTGTCAGATAGTACTGCACCGTCGGCGGCATGGTGTCAGATACTTTTCGCTCGACTAAATTCTGCGCCTCCAAATCCTTGAGGGTGTTTGAAAGGGTTTTCGAGCTCACGTTGCAGAGTGCCCGCTTGAGTTCATTAAATCCCGCAGAACCGGAATTTCCGATTACGGCGATTACCATCAACGCCCATTTTTTGCTTATCGTATCCAGAATCCCGTGCAGCGGGCAGAAACAGATTTGTGTGTGTGCTGGTTTCTCCAAGGAAATCTTATCTCCTGAGAGTAACTTTTTGCTTTATATCGATATAAAGCAAACACTAAGTAACCAAAGGAAACTAACTATGCAGAAATCCTACAAACTCGAAAACCTCTGCTGTGCACACTGCGCGGCAAACATGGAGCACGCAATCAAAAAAATCTCCGGCGTTCAGTCTGCAACTGTTGCCTTCATGACACAGAAACTCATTCTGGAAGCAGAGGAAGCTGACTTCCCGGCAATTCTTGAGGAAGTAAAGAAAGCAATCCGCAAGGTTGAGCCGGATTGCCACATCATTGAGCCATGAAAATCCGGTTCACCAAATCCCAGAAGCGTACCATTCTCCGAATTGCGGCATCCGCTGTTCTCTTAGGAGTAGCCGCGGCGCTCCCGCTTGAGGGAGTCCTGAAGCTTACTGCTTTCCTGATTCCATATCTGGTAATCGGCTGGGACGTTCTCTACCGGGCAATTATGAACATTGCCCGCGGAAGAGTCTTTGATGAAAACTTCCTCATGGGACTCGCTACAATAGGAGCACTCGCTATTGGGCAGTATCCGGAAGCGGTTTTTGTCATGCTCTTCTATCAGACCGGAGAACTCTTCCAGGATGTTGCGGTTGCCCGCTCGCGGCAGTCGATTGCAGACCTGATGAGTATTGCCCCTGACACGGCAAACCTTCTTTCCGGAGAGGAGTATGTTACTGTTTCCCCGGAGGAGGTTCCAATCGGCTCAACGATTCTGATTCGTCCCGGTGAGCGGATTCCGCTGGACGGCGTTGTGCTTGACGGAACGTCGGAGCTGGATACGGCGGCGCTTACGGGAGAGTCTGTTCCAAGACCGGTCTCCGTCGGTGATGCAGTTATCTCCGGCTGTATCAACCTGCGGGGAGTCTTAACGGTAAAAACGGAAAAGACCTTCGGTGACTCTGCAGTATCGCGCATCTTAGAGCTTGTGGAAAATGCCGCCGCGAAAAAAGCAAAGGCGGAGAACTTCATCAGCGTCTTTGCACGGTATTATACACCGGCTGTTGTTGTGGCCGCACTTGCCGCAGCATTCATCCCGCCGCTGTTCTTCAACGGTGTCTGGGAGGAATGGATTTTCCGTGCGCTTATCTTCCTTGTTGTCTCCTGCCCGTGTGCACTGGTAATCTCCATCCCGCTTGGATTCTTCGGTGGAATCGGTGCGGCTTCCAGGCATGGAATTCTGGTAAAAGGCGGCAACTATCTCGAAGCGCTTGCCAAAGCGGACACCTTTGTCTTCGATAAGACAGGGACAATCACTACCGGAACCTTCTCGGTTGTTTCTGCTGATGCGGAGGCACTGTACTATGCGGCTCACGCAGGCGCGGAAAGTACTCATCCGCTTTCGGTTTCCATCCGCGAATCGTTCGGCGAGATTGACCGTTCCCGCGTTCGAAACATCACGGAAATTGGCGGGCGCGGCATCTCGGCAGAGGTTGACGGACACTTTGTACTTTCCGGAAATGCAAACCTCCTCAGAGAGCACGGAGTCGCGTTTACTCCTTCTGCCGCGGATGCCACAGCGGTTTATGTTTCGGTGGACGGGCAGTATGTTGGCTGTGTATCTCTGGAAGATACCGTCAAACCGGAAGCGGCACAGGCGTTTGCTGAACTTCGCTTGCTTGGGATATCCCGCACAGTAATGCTCACCGGCGACCGTGAGGAAGCGGCAGAGCGTGTTGCGGCGATGGTCGGGGTTTCCGCATTCCAGGCAAACCTTCTCCCGCAGGACAAGGTTTCTGCCGTTGAAGAACTGCTGGGAGGCAAAGGACATCTGGTCTTTGTTGGAGACGGCATCAACGATGCGCCGGTTCTCGCGCGGGCTGATATTGGCGTTGCTATGGGGGCTCTCGGAAGCGACGCAGCGATAGAAGCGGCGGATGTGGTCTTAATGGATGATTCCTTAACGCGCCTTCCGGAAGCAGTCCGCATTGCCCGCAAGACCCGCCGTATCGTCTGGCAGAATATTATCTTCGCGCTCGGCATCAAGTTCGGCGTTATTATTCTGGCGGTGTTCGGGTATGCCAATATGTGGGAAGCAATCTTTGCGGATGTTGGGGTTGCAGTAATAGCTATCCTCAACGCTATGCGGATGCTTCGGGTGTAATATACATTACATCATATTTTTTAGTAATGAACGTTATACATAATCCATACTTGCCGTATGTTTGAACAAAGAATTTTTGAAACCGATTTT
>JAGARL010000257.1 GCA_017622255.1 Methanocorpusculum sp. | reverse complement strand
CGCAGGCTACATTGACCCGGGATATCGCGGAAACATAACCCTCTGCAAGGTAAACAACGGCCCGGAGGATATCGAAGTTACCAAAGGCATGCGGGTTGTGCAGATGCTCATCCACGCTGTTGAAGGAAAGGTCGAGTCTGCCTACAACGGACAGTATCAGGACAGCCGCGGCGTTGTGCAGTCAAAGCTGTAAGAGTCCGAAGGAAAACAGCATCACCGGGAGCATAACAGCGCCCATACAGAAAATCCGGGAAACACCAAGCTTTGCCGGAATCACGCCGACGGCGGATGCCAGAATCAGCAGAAGCAGTCCAAACGGTCCGCAGAATACTGCCGTGAGAAGAATCAGGAAAATCAGAACGACGAGGCAGAGCGCCTTCTGATTTACCTGTGCCGCTTTTCGTCCCGCGCGGGAAAACAGTACGGTCAGCAGATATCCAAGAACGGCTGATGCCGCGGCTGCCGCAAGCAGGAGAAAGATATTGGGAAGCGGAAATTCTGCAACCGCCGCAAGTGTCCCTGAGCGCATGCGGCCTACGGCATAGAGTGCCGCAATTCCTAAAACCGCGTTTGCGGTGTTTGCGGCCGAGGTTGCAAGCAGATACTCCCGCGGCCTGCGTGATTCATACTCTCCGCTTTTGTGTACGGCAAGAAGGGCGTTTGCCGTTCCGCTGGAAAATCCGGGAAGCCAGCCGACAACAGCTCCGGCAAGTGTTCCCCGCATGGTGCTTTTCAGCACTTCTCTTTTTGAAACCGCCAGTCCCGAAAACTTCTGTTCCGTCCCGGCTTCGGTTTTGCTCTGCAGGGAATGCAGGAGCACGGGGATTCCAAAGAGTCCTGTCAGAAGCGGGAGGAGAACCTCGCCTGCGCCGAACACGCCGGCAGAAAAATACGAAAACCGCATCGAAAAGATGCCGAGCAGGCCGGAGACGAAAAACAGCAGGAGTGCCCATCCCGGCGTTTTGGAAAATACAATCAACAGCCCTGCCGCAGTTAAAATAATCAGCGCAACTGCCCAGTCAATTTCACTCTGGAAGTGCGGGAGGATGAAAAAGAATGCCGCAAACACCGGAAGCGCATAGACAAAACCCCACAGGCTTCCAAGGGCAGAAAGGCGCACTGCCTCTTCGCCGTTTCCGGCAAGGTAGAGCTGGTGTGCGGGAAGGACGGAAAGCACTGTGTCTGCATCCGGAACGCCGATAAATGTTGACGGCACGGCATCTAAGAACGTATGCACAATCATGCAGGAGACAAGCAGACAGCAGATGCTGTCAGCCCCGAGCACAAACGCGAGCGGTACAGCCGCGGCTGATACAATCCCGGCAAACGTATTCGCGTGCAGTCCCGGAATCAGCCCGGAAAGCGCTCCGAGGAGTGCGCCGATAAGCGTTCCTGCAAGCAGAGACAGCATTACTCAATAATTCGCATGTGTCGGTTATTTAATTTGGCACGTCAATACTTCTCCTATATGTTAGTCGCCATTACCCAGCATGCCGGAGCTGTGGAAGACGAGGCAATCTGTGCAAAGTACAACCATCAGGCAAAGTTCGTCTCCCCTGCCCGATATCACGAACATGCAGAAGAGATTGAGAAGTTCGTCACCGCCGCAAACAATCACGAGTTTGACGCAATCTTCTTCCCGAGCGCCCTTGCCGCGGAAAAACTTGGGCACCTAATTAATCCGCGCCTGGCAACCAAGGTCCGCATGATTGCCAACGGTCCGCAGACTGCAAAGGATCTTCACAACGCAGGTCTTGCCGCAGAGATGCTCCCGTTCTACTACTCGCGCGATTTAGTCCCGTATCTCGGTAAATGGATTCGCGGAAAGAAAATCGGCATCCCGCGGGCTGACTATACTTACCCGCAGCTTGCAGCAGATATCGAAAAAGCCGGCGGCATTCCCTTTGAGTTCTCCTGTTTCGAACTTGCACCGACCAATGAACCGCTCGATCTTGCGGGATGCGGGGCTGTTCTCTTCACAAGCCCCGAAGTCTTTGAGATGTCCAGACTTCCGAAGGTAAAAGATATGATAATGATAGCTATCGGAGATGTGACTGCGCAGGCAATGATGTATGGGGGCTGTCCTCCGTCTGTTGTCGGCGACGGTTCTGTCGAAGGCTCTCTTATTGCCTTAAACTCCTATCTCTGGACGGAGCGCTTCTGAGATGGGATATACAGGGATTCTCCTGGTTGACAAACCGAGAGGCCCTTCCAGCCATCAGGTCGCGGCATGGGTCGGTGACATGCTTGGATGCAGCGTCGGGCATTCGGGAACGCTGGATCCCATGGTCTCCGGTGTCCTGGTGGTTATGCTTGGAAAAGCGGTAAAGCTTGCTCCGCTTCTTCTCCAGCACGAAAAGGAGTACATCGCCTGCATGCGTCTGCACGCAGATGTTGACCGCGAGACGGTGGAACGCGTGGTCAAAGGATTTACGGGCCGCGTGTACCAGAGACCGCCGCGTCGCTCTGCGGTAAAACGCGCGCTTCGCATCCGCGTTATCTACCGGATTGAGGTGCTCGATATGCAGGGACGTCTTGTTCTGCTTCGCATCCGCTGTGAAGCAGGCACGTACATTCGAAGTGTCTGCGTACATATCGGAAACGTGCTTGGCTGCGGAGGTCAGATGATTGAGCTTCGCAGAACCATGTCCGGCGGATTTACTGCGGCTGAATCCTATACGCTCCATGAAATCCGCGATGCGGTGGAATCCGGGGACACTGCCCGCCTCGAAGAGATGATTCTCCCGCCGGAAAAGGCAATCTCTGATATCCCGAAGATTGTCATCCGCGAGCGGGCGGCAGATGCTGTAGCTCACGGCGCTTCCCTTGCGTCTCCCGGTGTTTTATCGGTGGAAAAGTTCAAGGCAAACCAGAGTGTTGTCCTCGTAACCGAGTCCGGAAAGCTGATTGCTCTTGCAAAATCGCTTTTTGACGCCGACAAAATGCCGATTGGCTCACACGGTATTGTGGCGGTTCCGGTGCGGGTTTTCGCAGAGCCAAGACGCTAAGTTAATATGCTGGTACGTGCAATATGATATGCCGATTTAGGCTGAGGTAGTCTAGTGGTAGGGCGCGGGCCTGGAAAGCCCGTGAGGCGAAAGTCTCTCGTGAGTTCAAGTCTCACCCTCAGCGCTCACTTTTTCTGATTGATTTTTCTTTGTCTTGTTGCAAACGGTTCTCTATTCATTTTCCACATCTTAATTATCCTTCCCGTCCAAATAGTAAAGCACTATGGCAGAGCTTACAATAAAAAAACGCCATGCAATAAAGAAAGGACAGCTTAACTCCTTAATGCAGAAGCTGTCTGAAAGCATCGGCGATGACGCAAAACTCTACACTGCGCCCATGATTGAAATCGCGGAAACCGCTGCGAAGTTCAACATCTATATCATCGACAAAAAACCGCTCTTAATGGAAAAGGACGAATGGGCATTCCCAACCCTCCGCGGCGCTGTCATGCGTCCCTTCTCCGGACGCAGAATCATCGTTGACATGGGGGCAGTTCCCTACATGGTAAACGGGGCAGATATCATGCGTCCCGGAATTGTGGATGTCACAGAAGATGTCAAGGCAGGCCTTCCGGCGTTAGCCGTTGACGAAAGCCACGGAAAGCCCTTGGCGGTTGTTATCCCTCTCTATGATGCAGAAGGTATTCTCGCGCTGGAGAAAGGAAAAGCCGCGAAAAACATTCACTACATCGGCGACGAGCTCTGGAACCTCGAGCTCTGAGTGGCATCGGACAGATAAACATATAAATTCTCTCACTAAACTATCTATCATATGGGATTTCTCGACGGAGTATTCGGTTCGAAGGACAAAAAGCAGTCCGACGAAGAATCATACATGAAACTTGACCTTCAGGCATACGAAGGAGCCGCAGGCGAGCCGGCACCGGCAACTATGTACGTCAAAGTTGCTTCAGTCACCGATATCAAAGACTGCCCGGCAATCAAGGACGAAATTTACAACGGCAATATCGTAATTGTTGACATCACCAAACTCAAGCTCGACAAAATCATGTTCGACAGAGTCATGGGCGATTTACGTGCAGTATCCCGCGATGTCAACGGAGACATCATCGGTCTCGGCGACCAGAGATATGTTATCGTTGTGCCGACCGGTGTGCGCATCTCCCGCGAAAAGATTGGCGGATACTAATCTTCCATGCGGCAGATTGTAACAGCCCCGTGTCCTGACTGCGGAAAAGAAATCAAATTCATCTACGATACGGAAAATATCCCCTATTTTTCCGATATCCTCTTAATCAGCGGTGTATGCGAATGCGGTTTCCGCATCGTGGACACGATGATTTTAAATGAGCGTGAGCCATGCATCTGGGAGATGGATGTCACCGAAGTTGAGGACTTGAATGCACGGGTTGTCAGAAGCACGGCGGGCGAAATCGATATTGAAGAGCTCGGCTTAAACATCAAACCGGGGCCGGCATGCAGCGGTTTTGTCTCAAACGTGGAAGGCGTCTTAACCAGAGCCGAAAGTGCGGTTAAAAGTGCACTTCTTTCCGCGGAAGGAGACGAAATCCGTGCCGCTATGGGGGTTCTGGAAAATATCAATAAAGCACGCGAAGGCGAGTTCTCCTTTACGCTCAAGATTACCGACCCGTCCGGAAACTCCGGCATTGTATCGCCGAAAGCAAAACGGACAAAGCTCGATGTCGAACGGGAAGACGGCATGAGCTTTGTTCCCTACAACTGATTTTTTATGGATAATCCGCGTTATACGCCAAATGATGAGGAGCGAAAAGCTCTCTCCACGCTTCTTTCAGAGCGCAGTATTCCAAAACTGAACAAATTAACTCTCTCGTATATCGAGAAGGTTACCGATAAAAAGTGGAATGATGAGACGGTTCTGGAACGGATTCGTTCTGCGGTTTCCGGGCAGAAGGAGTCGTACTGGAAGGAAGGAGAGAAGAAGTCTGTTGCGTACCGCGGAGCATACAGTGTTCTCTCCTATATGGCATATCAGATGCCGGGATATGTGCATGAGGTGTCAGAGTTCTTTGCCGCGTTGGTGAACGCCGGTCTGATGCGAAAACACATCCGGGTGCTGGATGTAGGGGCAGGGCCTGGAACGGCAACGATTGGAATCGCCCGCGTTTTGTCAGTGATTTCAGGGATGACAGCAGAGATTACTGCTGTCGAGCGGGCCGACACACATCGCGAGGCATACTCCTATCTGGTTCCCCGCATGCTGCAGTCATTCGGCGGAAATTCCAGGGCAAACAAGCCGCTATCGCTTGACATCACCAAAGAACTTCCTGAAGGCGAGTTTGATTTGATTATCTGCGCCAATGTGGTAAACGAGCTGACCTCGCTTGATCGCGAGGGCAAGGCAGACCTTTTGGTGTCACTCTCCACACGTCTTTCCCGTGACGGAAATCTGGCTGTCCTGGAACCTGCGGATCTGGAAAACGCAACGGCACTGCGTGATATTTCCCGCATGGCAAAGGAGAAGGGACTGACGATTTATGCTCCCTGCAACGACCTTCGCGGTGTTCCCTGCAAGGTCTCTCCCTGCTGGACCTTCCAGTCCTATGCGGACATCAAGCCGACACGGCTGATGTATGCACTCGGCGGAGATAAGGAAAAGTACCGCTTCGTCAACACGGATGTGAAGTTCTCCTATGCGGTTTTCAGAACCGACGGGCATCGCAAATGCGGATATAAGATTCCAGCCGACGCAAAACGTGCCCGGCTTTCGCAGATTAAACGCCATGAGGGAAAACGCATCCACGTGACTGTTTCTGTGATGTCAAACGATATCGGGGATGCGAAGAACTATCTGTTCCTTGCCTGTGACGGCTCAGGCTCTGTTCCCTGTTATCTGGCGCTTCCGGCATTCCACAGAACGCCGGAACACGAGGCACTGCTGACCGCATCGTATGGTTCGGTTGTTGCGGTGGATTCTGTTCTGGTGCGGTATAACCAGAAGCAGAAGGCCTATAATCTGTTAATGGGGCAGGAGAGTTTCTGCCGGATGATTGCGGGAACGTCCACGGGAGTTCCGGCGCCGGATAAGGCAAAGGCGTTAAAGGAAAAGTACGGAACCGGAAAGCGCGGAGTGCATTACGCAGGCGAGCGGAAAAAAGGCGAGGCTGCGGTGAAAAAGAGAGGACGGAAGTAACTCTCTCCTTTTTTTTATTTAGAAATCAAACAGCGTCTTCTGTTCCCGGATATCCTTCAGGAGCCCCATTCTTGGAATCCAGAAACTCGTATCCAGCAGAACAGACGCGGCGCTCACTGCCTCGGAAAGCGTGCCGAAACGCTTTGGCTCTTTTGCAAGCGCCGCATGTGATGCCTCGCGGATAACCCACACGCCCAAAGGCGCCCAGTACTCT
>JAGARL010000256.1 GCA_017622255.1 Methanocorpusculum sp. | reverse complement strand
GATAACTATGAAGTGCATTGTCACCGGCGGAGCGGGTTTTATCGGCTCTCATCTGGTTGATCTGTTAGTTTCACAGAACCATGAGGTCGTGGTAATCGATTCCATGGTCGCAGGCAGAATGGCAAACCTGGAAGAGGCTCTTCCTCAGATTACGGTTATCCACAAGGACCTGTTAGAGGATGGATGGCAGAACTCCTTTGAAGGTGCGGACCGCGTGTATCATATCGCAGCTGACCCGGATGTGAGAGGTTCTGCCCGCAAGTCATGGGAAGTGTACGAAAACAATGTCTCGGCAACGGTTCGTGTACTGGAGGCCATGAAGGAGTATGACGTAAAAGAAATCGTATTCACTTCCACGTCCACTGTGTATGGAGAAGCCTCTGTTATCCCGACGCCGGAGACCTACTCCCCAATGATTCCGATTTCCATCTACGGTGCAAGCAAGCTTGCCTGCGAGGCAATGATTTCCTCCTATGCGGCAACCTACGGCTGGCATGCCTGGGTGTACCGGTTTGCCAATATTATCGGTTCGCGCAGTACCCACGGAGTAATTTATGATTTCGTGCAGAAACTGCGTGCCAACCCGACGGAACTCGAAATCTTAGGAGACGGCAGTCAGTCGAAGTCTTATCTCTCGGTTGAGGAATGTGTGAAGGCGGTTGTCTTTGCTCCGGAGATTTCGCATGAGACGTTTAACTTCTTCAACATCGGCTCGGAAGACTGGGTAACCGTGAAGCGGATTGCCGAGCTGGTTGTCGAGGAGATGGGACTTGAAGGAGTCAAGTTCAACTTTACCGGCGGAGACCGCGGATGGGTTGGCGATGTCCCGAAGATGCAGTTATCTGTTGACAAACTGAAATCCTTCGGCTGGAATCCGGGCGTGACCTCGGAAGATGCTGTGCGTGCCGCGATTCGCGCAACGCTGGAAGAATAATTCAGAAGATATTCACATACCTTCTTTTTTAACTAAAAAATGGATTACTGGTTGGACCAGAGTCCGTGTTTATTGCAGTATTCATATGCCTTTCCACCTTTTGCTTCGGTCTTGATAATCATTTCCGGAGCCTCTCCCGGCTGTAAGAACTTGCGGTAGGTGATTCCGTCGTCAGCGACGAAGGTAATCCACTGGATGTAGTGGTCTGCGTCCATTGGGTGAGTGACAGAGCCGACGGTAATCTTGAATCCGTCTGCGGTCTTCTCGACTGCCGGGACGTGCTTTTCAACTGCTGCGTCAACGGTGTTCGGGACGAGTTCTGTCATTGGTGCCCCGCAGCACTCGATTTCCGGTGCAGCTGCGTTTAAAACAAAGACGATGTTTCCGCATGCGTCGCACTTGTATGCTTTGTGTGCTTTTGCCATACCTTACTTTATGGAAGAGGCGGGATAAATAGATTCGTATCAGGGTAAGTGAAGTGTTTTCGGTATTGAAGATGGGGTAAAAGAGAGATGAATATGTTTTCAATCTGTCCTATACAAGATGAAATATAGGTTATGGTGACAAAAGGCACTTATTCAAAAAAAGAGGCGGTGAGAATATCTATCTCTTACTCATCCGTCCGCGAGATATCACGGATGCGTTCTACCCCGCCCACGGATTCAATCACCAAAGCCGCTGCCTCAGGTACATACTGCTTCCAGTCGCTGCCTTCCAGCATCTTCTGCCGGATAGCCGTTCCGGAAAGCTCCTGGCGCTGATACATGGGCGGCGACTCAACGCGGAATCCTGCTTCCGTAAACAGCCGGATGACCAGCGGGTTTGAGGTATAGACCACATCAAACGGCGGGACCATAGAGACAACATGGGCTACCCATAAGGCGTTTCGCTTGATATCCTCGAGCGGGATGATATAGACCGGAATCTTTGCCTCCGCTAAAACCCGCTGAATCATCAGCACCCGTTCGCCTGCTGTAAACGGATGGCGGGTGTCGTGACTCATCTGGGCACTGCCGATACCAATAATTAACTCATCGACCTCATTGCAGAGGAGGTCAATTACCGCCTTGTGTCCGTTGTGGAACGGCTGAAACCGTCCGACATAGAGTCCGCGTTTCATTTTCTGCCCTCCGCAATTAACGCCGCCGTCCGTGCCGCAAATGCACCGGCGGTAAATCCTGCATCAATATTGACAACGGTAATCACCGCACAGGACTGCAGCATGGAAGCAAGCGCCGCCTGCCCCAGGCCCATGTAGCCGTAGCCGGTGGAAACCGGGACCCCGATAACCGGCCGGTCAACGAGACCGGCAACAACCGACGGCAGGGTTCCTTCGCGTCCTGCACAGACCACATATACATCCGCACCGGATACTTTTTCGAGCGCCGGAAACAGCCGGTGAATGCCGGCAACGCCGACATCATAGGCAGTCACAACCTCTGCTCCCATCTCCTCAGCGATAGCCCGTGCTTCCTCTGCCACGCGGATATCAGACGTTCCGGCTGTCAGAATGGCAACCTTTCCCCCGGACGGGACAGGCATGGTGCCGTCGGTGAGAATCAGAATATTTCCTGCCTCGCGAAACTCTGCGGTAACGCCTGCAGGAAGAGCAGCACAGACTGCTTCGGTCTGCTCGCGGGAAATTCTGGATGCAACACAGCGTCCGGCAGCGCCGACAAAATTGTGCATAATCTGCACCAGAGACTCAGTGTCCTTTCCTTCGGCAAGCACAATCTCCGGCATACCGCACCGGGAAGCCCGCTCCAAATCCAGATTTGCCACGTCTCCTACCTTCGAGACCGCCGGCTTTGCAAGCAGAGCTTCGGCTTCGGAAACACTCATCGTGCCGTCCTGCACGGCCTGGAGAATGCGGATTTTATCCATACTTATTCCTTTAAAGCTTCATCAAGCGCTTTGGTCTTCTCGCTCTTGTGGAGCTTGTCCGCCCACGGAAGTTCCCGGATAGAGGAAGAGGCTTTTGCCATCTCGAAGAATGCCTTTGCATCCGCGGTCTTTCCCATCTTCAGCAGGTCATAGGCAATACCTGCCCAGGCATCTGCATGCACGCTTCTGAGTTCCAGCGCCTTGCTGTAATAGTGAATCGACTCCTCGTAGAGTTCGAGGCGGGTTAAGACATCAGCCTGCATCAGCAGGAAGGCGAAGTCCTCCGGGTCGAAGGCGGCGGCCTTTGCAAACTCAGCAAGACCTTCTTCGGTCTTGTTCTGCATAATAAGCACGGTGCCAATGCGCATATGAGTCTCTGCGGTCTCCTCTAAGGCAAGCGCACTTCTGAATGCGGACTCTGCATCAGCCCAGAGTGCCATGCGGGCTTTGGTATCTGCATAGAGCAGCCAGTCTTTGGCTGTTGGTGCTTCCTGCACAATCTTTTCGCGCAGTTCCATCTCGCGGGCAAGGGCGGCTGCGGCATCTGCCGGTCTTCCCAGTGCCTCATAGACACGAACCATACGGTTCTGAATGGACGGATTTTCCGGGTGGTCGGAGGCAAGAAG
>JAGARL010000032.1 GCA_017622255.1 Methanocorpusculum sp. | reverse complement strand
CGGAGGGCAATTACCGCCGCCTCGCGGGCAAGGGCCGCTAAGTCTGCGCCGACAAATCCGCGGGAGATGGAGGCGAGGTGGGAGAGAAGGCGCTCGCGGCTCTCCTCGTACTTCTGCACAGCGCGGGCGGTCGGTTTTTCTAGGCGGCAGAAGGCGGCAGAGCCTTCAAGCGGCATGTTTCTGGTGTGGATTTTTAAAATCTCCAACCGGTCCTCTTCGGACGGCACGCCGATTTCAATCTCGCGGTCGAAGCGTCCGGGCCGCCGAAGGGCAGAGTCGATGGATTCCGGACGGTTCGTTGCGCCGATGACAATAACCTGCCCGCGGGAGGAGATTCCGTCAAGCATCGTTAAAAGCTGGGCGACCACGCGGCGCTCGACTTCTCCGGTTACCTCCTCACGGCGAGGGGCTATAGAATCCAGCTCATCAATGAAGATGACCGACGGGGCTTTGGCTTCCGCTTCCTCAAAGATTTCGCGCAGTTTCTGCTCGGACTCTCCGTAGTATTTGGAGATAATCTCCGGTCCTGCAATCGGGTAGAAGTTTGCCCCGCTCTCGCTTGCAACCGCTTTGGCAATCAGCGTCTTACCTGTTCCGGGCGGTCCGTAGAGGAGCACTCCCTTCGGCGGCTCGACGCCGATGGTTTCAAAGAGCTCCGGATGGCGGATTGGAAGCTCAATCATTTCGCGGACGCGGGCAAGCTCTGCTTTCAGGCCGCCGATATCCTCATAGGTAATCCTTTTTGCGCCTTCAAACTCGGCGATATCGTTTATCTCAAACTCAGTCTTTGGGCTGATGATGCAGGCATTTTCCGGCTCAAGCGCGGTTACTTTGAACTCGATTACCGGATTTCCCATGAGGTGCGTTTTAATCGGGAGGATGTCCCCTAAGGAAATCGGGAAGTTGATAACGCCTGCCGCATCAAAGTTGTTCCCGTCTAAGAACTGCTCGGGAATCTCCGGCGGCGGCGTGAGTTCCACAAACACTGCCGGAACTTCGTTTTCGATATTGGATACAGTTACGCGGTCTCCGGGAGAGACGCCGGCGTTTGCGCGGGTGTATTTATCGATTCTGACCTTTTCCTGATTCCAGTCAGTTGTTGTTGACCGCCAGACCTTGGCGGCGGTTGTTCTCTCTCCGGTGATATGGACAATATCTCCCGGAGCAACCCCTAAAAGTTCCATCGACCGCGGGTCCAGACGCACCCTTCCGTATCCTTGGTCGGTCGGGTAGGCACTGTCTACTTTGAGTGATATTTCCGCCATACTGATGTATAGAATATCTGATGGGAGGGTAGATAAGGATGGTGTTACCCTCCCTGATTTTCCGAAACGCTTCCTACGCTTTATACCCTTAGAGAACAAATATAGAGTATCTATGACTGAAGAAGGCAGTTCTGTCGCAAATATGATGTGTCTTATGACCAGCCGCATCGAGACAATCGCAAAAGGAATCGACAAAGATCAGATTGCATCCTTTGTCCACGCAATCCTTTCTGCAAAGCGCATTTATGTAAACGGTGCCGGACGCTCCGGTCTTGTTGCAAAATCCTTTGCCATGCGCCTTATGCACACCGGATTTACCTCTTATGTGGTTGGAGAAACCATCACTCCGGCAATCACAGAAGGAGATTTAATCGTTGCATTCTCTGGTTCTGGAAACACCAAGACCATCGGAGACATTGCAGAAACTGCAAAAGGAATCGGAGCAAAAGTCGCTCTTATCTCATCCAACCCGGACTCCCGCATCGGAAAGATTGCCGACTACATTATCAAGCTCGAAAGCCAGCGTGACCCGGTTACAAACGATGCCCACGAGTACGAAATCCGCCAGATGCTTGGAGAACACCGCTCATTTGCCCCGCTTGGAACTGTCTTCGAGACCACATCTCTTATCTTCGCAGACGCAGTCATCTCCACAATTATGACCATGCGTCAGATTGAGGAAAGCGAACTTCAGAAACGCCACACCAATATCGAGTAAAAAATGACCGACTTCGCAAAACGCGTAACATCTATCGACATCTCCGGAATCCGCAAGATGTTCGAAGCGGCTGGTCCGAATGCCATCAACATGGGTCTTGGACAGCCTGACTTCGACACACCGGAGAACATCAAAGCAGCAGCCGTCCGCGCAATTACGGAAGGCAAAACCGGCTACACCAACAATGCCGGAATTGACGAACTCCGCGCAGCAGTAGCAGACAAACTCAAGCGCGAAAACGGCCTTGAGTACACGCCAAAGCAGGTGTTAATCACTGCAGGCGGCTCGGGAGCACTCCATGCCGCAATCTCCTCTCTGGTCGAAGAAGGAGAAAAGGTTGTCTTCAACAACCCGGGTTTTGTCTCCTACGGCTCGCTTGCAAAACTTGCAGGCGGAGTGCCCGCACCGGTCGCACTCAGACCGGACCTGCATCTGGATGTCGAAGCACTCAAGGAAGCATTCTCCGACAAGAAGACCAAAGTCATGGTCTTAAACAGCCCGGCAAACCCCACCGGTATGGTCGAGTCCGCAGAGACCATCCGTGCAGTGGTCGAAGCGGCCGCAGACTCCGGTGTTACCATCCTCTCTGATGAGGTCTATGAAAAGTTCTGCTACGGAGACACCAAGTTTGTCTCTGCCGCAACATTCGGCGACAACGTGGTCACCATCAACGCAGTCAGCAAGACCTATGCCATGACCGGCTGGCGTGTCGGATTTATGGCCGGAAACCAGGACATCATCGAGCAGGCGGTAAAGATTCAGCAGTACTCGCTTGCCTGCCCGACCTCTATTGCCCAGTATGCCGCCCTTGAAGCATACACCGGCGACCAGAGTTCGGTTGAGGTCATGAAGGCAGAGTATGCCGCACGCCGTGAACTGTTAATCTCCGGCCTTCGGGAGATGGGAATCGAGGTTGCCATGCCGGAAGGAGCATTCTATGCCTTCCCGAAACTTGATGCCGAAACAGTAACAAAGATTGTGGCAAACGATGTCATCATCACCCCGGGACTTGCCTTCGGAAGCCTTGGAGACGGCTATGCACGCATGAGTTATGCGGCATCCCAGGACAATATCAGAGAAGCACTGAAGAGAATTCAGCAGGTAGTTGAGTAAATATGGAACTGACCGAAATTAACGCATTACTGGAAAAGCTTTCAAACGCAAACGGTATCTCCGGCGCAGAGGGCGCTGTTGCAAAAATCATCCGCGATGAGGTTGCACCCTACGTTGACGAGATTACAACCGACCGCATGGGAAACCTTGTTGCGATTAAGAAAGGCGACGACTTCAAGATTATGCTTGCCGCACACATGGACGAGATTGGTCTGATGGTGCAGTACATTGACGAGAAGGGATTCATCAGATTCGTCGGTGTCGGCGGATGGTACAACCCGGTTTTAGTTTCCCAGAGAGTTATCCTCCACGGAGAAAAGGGTGATGTCCCGGGCGTTCTTGGAATGAAACCCCCGCACGTCATGGAGGAAGCAGACAGAAAGAAGCCGATTGAGCTTGCAAACCTCTTCATTGATGTGGGCGCACACTCGGCAGAGGAGGTCGAGGCCATGGGAATTACCGTTGGAACGACCGTTACCATCGACCGTGACTACCAGCCGCTTGCAGGAACGGTTGTTACCGGAAAAGCCTTAGACAACCGCGTCGGCTGTGCGATGCTTATCGGCGCCTTAAAAGAGATGGAGACCAAGCACACCATCTATGCGGTCTTTACCGTCCAGGAAGAGGTCGGACTCAAAGGCGCAAAGACTGCCGCCTTCTCTCTGAATCCGGATGTGGCTATTGCCACGGACGTTACCATTCCGGGAGACTCTCCGGGAATCGAGCGCCGCAAGGCTCCGGTCTTTATGGGCGAAGGCCCGGTTGTGGTTATGGTTTCTGCATCCGGCAGAGGACACCTGGCAGACCCGCGCATGGTTGACTGGCTTAAGAAGACCGCCAAAAAGCATGACATCAAGATTCAGCTGGAAGTCGGTGACGGCGGAAACACGGATGCCTCTGCAATCAACTTCGAGCGCGGCGGAATTCCAAGTGTTCCGGTCTCCGTTCCGGCACGCTACATTCACTCCCCGGTTGAAGTCATCGACTTACAGGACTTGCAGGGAGCTATTGAACTGCTCCGCCTTGCAGTCAAAACCAAACCAAACTTCTAACTTTTTTTATAGACTGGTAACCGGAAGTTCCAGCATCCAAAAACGTACAAAAAATTACAGGAATCCGGTAATCAGAATTACCAGGATTACTGCTGGGATAAGATAGCGCAGAGCAAGAGAGAAAATCTTCTGCCCGCGGAAGGTAACACCTTCTGCACAGATTTCATCAATAATTCCCTTCGGTTTGATTACCCAGCCGGCAACAATACTCATCAGGAATGCGCTGATTGGCAGGAGGATGTTGTTTGTGAGATAGTCAAGGAATGCAAAGATTCCAAGACCGTTTATCTGAATGAAATCCAAGACACCGAATCCCAGAGAGACCAGAACAACGGCTGCGGCAAGCGGAAGCGACAGCGTAAGCACTGCCCGCTTCCGGGAAAGACCGAAGCGGTCAATCAGGGAGGAGATGCCTACCTCGTAAATCGCAACCGAGGAGGTGATGGCGGCAAAGAATACCAGGATAAAGAAGAGGGCGCCTATCAGATTTCCGAACGGGAAGGAGACAAACACCTGCGGCAGGACGATAAACATCAGGTCCGGACCGGAACCTAGTGTTTCCGGAGAGCCGCCGGAGAAGGCAAAGACCGCCGGAATCACCATCATGGCCGCGAGAACTGCGACCGCAACATCAAAGACCGCAACGGCACGGGCAGAGGTTACCAGATTCTCTTTCTTTGGAAGGTAGGAACCATAGGTAATAATCAGTCCTGCGCCAATCGTCAGAGAGAAGAACACCTGACCAAGAGCTGCTATCAGCAGTCCGGGCGTGAACTCGGAAAAGTCCGGGTAGAACATGTATGCAACACCTTCCAGACCTCCGGGCATACAGATACAGTATCCTGCAAGAATTATCAGCATCACAAGAAGTGTCGGCATCACAAAACGGCAGGTCTTTTCCACACCTTTCTGGACACCGCGGATAACAATTCCTGCAGTCAGTGCAAGGAAAACCAGAGCAAGGACGGTCGGGACGAGCGGGTCTGCAGAAAATCCGGCAAAATATCCGGGAGATGCCATCTCCAAACCGTTTCCAAGCAGGAACTGCAGACCATACTGCAGAACCCATCCGCCGACAACCGCATAGAACGAGAGAATCAGCAGCGGGATGAAAAAGGAGAGATACCCAAGAAATGTCCAGCGTTTACTGATTTTGGAAAATGCTGAAAGCACGCCGGCGCCGGCACGTCTTCCAACAGCACTCTCTGTTAAAATCAGTGCGATTCCAACCGTAAAAACCAGAAGCAGATAGACGAGGAGGAAGAGTCCTCCGCCGTTTTCTGCAACCAGGTAGGGGAAGCGCCAGATATTGCCAAGACCAACCGCTGCACCGGCGGTTGCCAGGACAAAACCCATTTTGTTGGTGAAACTTCCGCGCTCTGCCATACTCAGAGAAGATTTGTCAGGAGAATAACTGCAATAGCAAGCGGTGCGAAGTACTTTAAGACAAAGAGGTAAATCTTCTTCATCTTGAAAGTATGACCTCCGTCCTCAATCTCATCGATGACAACCTTCGGTTTCACAATCCAGCCTACTAAGAGACAGGTGAGAATAACAACAACCGGCAGCAGGATACTGTTGCTGAAGAAGTCAAGCATATCTAAGATGTTGTAACCATTCAGGACGATGAAGTCGAGAACATTGTATCCGAGACAAACGATAACTGCGACAAGGAGCGTAAATGCAGTAACAATGCCGACAGAAATCGGGCGGGAAACATTGAACTTCTCCATAATTGCTGCAACCGGCACCTCATACATGCAGATAGCAGATGTCAGGGCTGCGAAGAACACACAGATGAAGAAGAGAGCACCGACAATGTCTCCTCCCGGGAAGGTCTCGAAAACCTGCGGGAGAGCCATAAACATCAGACCGGGACCGGAGCCGAGTGCCTCCGGAGAACCGCCGGAGAAGACGAAGACAGCCGGAACGACTAACAGACCGGCAAGAAGGGCAACACCCGTGTCGAAGATTTCGATTGTATGAACAGACTTTTCCAGATTCTCCTTCTTTGCAAGGTAGGAACCATAGGTAATCATCACACCGAATCCAAGGGTTAACGAGTAGAACAGCTGCCCCATAGCGGCAACAACCGCATCAAACGAAAACTTCGAGAAGTCCGGATAGAGATAGTACCAGAGACCGTCAAGACCGCCAGGCATGCAGATACAGTAGATTGCAAGACCGATGAGCATCAGAATTAAGACCGGCATCAGAACACGTGCCGTCCGCTCAATTCCCTTCTGGACGCCGAACATCATGATAACGCCGGTAATCAGGATAAAGATTACTGCCCAGAAGATTGGAGACGCAACACTCTGCGTAAATGCATTGAAGAATCCAGTTGCATCAGAGGCAATAAATGCACCTCCTCCGGTGATGAACTCGAATCCGTACTTCATGACCCATCCGCCGATAACGGAATAGTACGGCAGGATGATACAGGGAACCATTAAGGACAGGTATCCGATAAATCGCCACTTACGGCTGATTTTTGCGAATGCGCCGAGAACTCCGCTGCCGGTACTTCTGCCGATTGCAATCTCGGTAATCATAATCGTAAATCCGAGCGTTACCACTAACAGCAGGTAGATTAAAAGGAAGATACCTCCTCCGTACTCAGCTGCAAGATACGGGAAACGCCAGATATTTCCAAGACCAACCGCAGCACCTGCGGTTGCGAGGATGAATCCCATCCTGTTTGAGAATAGATGTCGTTCTGCCATGTTTATGAACCGTCAGCTTTTGTATCATAGCGGTCGTTTAGGATGTTTTCCTTTACGACAGCGTTTTCTTCCACGATGACATCCGGCCAGATGCGCACGCCGGAATGAATGGTGATTCCGGAACGCAGAACACAACGGGGACCAATTACAGTGTTGTGTTCAATGGAACAGTCGTCGCCGATTGTGGTGTTGATATCAAGGATACTTCCGGAGACGGTGGTCTCCTTTCCGATAACTACACCGGAGTAAATGGAGGAGGAGAAGATCTTCGCCCCGCTCTTGATGACACAGTTATCTCCGATACTCGTGTACGGGCCAATGATAACATTCTCTCCAATGGTAACGCCGTTTCCAACAAGAACCGGACCTACCACGCGGGACCCTGCGCCAAGCGTGATGCCGTCACCGAAGGTGACAGGGCCTGCGATGTGTGCATCCTTTACATTTAATGAGCCTGCAATGCTGGTTGCGGTGTTTTCCTGAAGCTTCCATTTTTCTGCTGCCCGAAGCATAGCCGGATTTCCGACATCCGTCCAGTTTCCGCGGGCAAGCCAGCCGTTAATCTGGAATCCGCGTTCCATCAGCAGAGGGAAGAGATCCTTTGCGAAATCGAACTTGGTGTTTTCAGGGATGTAGTCGAAAATCATCGGGTCGCAGACATAGATTCCCGTGCTTGCAAGGTTAGAGAAAATCTCTCCCGGAGCAGGCTTTTCGCGGAATCTTCTGATACGCAGGTTTGCATCAATCTCTGCAATACCAAACTCACGCGGGTCTTCAATGCTGATTAAGCCGATTGAAGTAACCGCAGGGCTTGCCATGTGGTCGCGGTAGAACTCGAGGACGTTTAAGTCCGTCATGTGGTCTCCGCCGACAACTAAAAACGGTGCATCTTCTAAGTACTTCTGGGCATTTTTCACACTGCCGGCAGTACCGAGCTTCACTTCCTCGGAAACATACGTAATGTTTGCTCCGTAAAGTGAGCCGTCCCCTAAGGCTTTCTGGATATCGTCTCCTAAGTACCCGATGGTAATGACAATATCAGTGAACCCGAGGTCTGCAAGGTGTGTTACCAGGTGGGCGATTGACGGCTGATTTGCCACCGGAATACACGGTTTCGGGCGCTCAAACGTGAGCGGGCGAAGACGCGTGCCTTCTCCGCCGCACATAATGCAGGCTTTCATGCCTTATACATAGGTTTTATATCAATATGTAGGTTACTTCTGGAAGTTCCTATAAGATATAGAGAAGAATCGAGAAGAACTGCAGAACGCTTCCGAGAATCACAAACAGGTGGAAGATACTGTGCACGTAGCGCTTCTGCGTCTTCTTGCCGATTCCGTAAATCACTGCGCCGAGCGTATAGGCAATGCCGCCGAAAAGAAGCAGCAGGATTCCCGGAAGCGGAACTGCAGTTAAGAAGATATCCACAGCGAGGATAATGCTCCAGCCGATTCCGATGTAGCAGGCCATCGAAAACTTGGAATATTTCTTCAAATCAACAGCCGTAAGCGTGGTTGCAAGTGCTACCAGTCCCCAGATGATGCCGAAGAGAATCCAGGCGCGAACCGGAGACACCTCACGGATTGCGCAGAGAACAACCGGCATGTACGAGCCGGCAATCAGGAAGTAGATGGTGCAGTGATCTAAAATCTGGAACACCTTTTTTCCGGTTGACCGGCGCAGTCCGTGATAAATGCTGGATATTGTATAGAGAAGAATTAAGGATGCTCCGTAGATACAGCTGCTGACAACTGCCCAGGGAGAACCGCTTATCGCAGAGAAGACCACACAGAGAACAAGCGCCACAACGCCAAGGGCTGCCCCTACGATGTGAGACACCATATTGAATATTTCCTCCCCCTTCGTATACTCGGGAAGTTCCCTCTCGGACAGTTTTGTTCTCTGCATATATTGTATTCTTTATAAGATATCGGACATTAAACAACTTTGTGGTTGAAACATGCAGAAACACCCATATCACCGCAGAACAAACAATGAATCATGCATCTGCAAAAGCTGTCGTATGAGTTTTCGGTCTGTCAGGCAGAGGACCTGACGGGTATCCGGTTTGACGATGAGTTTTTGTTCATTGGAAAAACGGATGATGAACTGTCAGTAGTCTGCAGAACAGAAAATGTTCCGGAAAATACGATAAACCGCGAGGACGGCTGGACAGCATACCGGATATGCGGAACACTGGAGTTCTCGCTGGTTGGAATCCTTGCAGACATTTCCCGCACGCTGGCAGATGCTGGCGTCAGCATCTTTGCCGTATCGACATACAACACGGACTATATTCTGGTGAAAAAAGCACTGCAGGAAAAAGCTGAAGAGGCTCTGCTGAATGCCGGACACCAAGTTACTTCCCAAGCTCTGCTGTAACAAGAGCGAGCGGAATGTCCATCCGTTTGGCGATTTCTTCTGAGAAAAGCCCGTTTTCTGCAAAGCGGAGGATTACCGATGACAAGGGTTCTGCAATCTCTATGATGTGTGAATCCGCATCATAAATTCTGACAACCCGCTGTCCCCAGCGGTGTTCAAGCGGCGGATGAACATAGGAGATGCCGGGAATCTTTTGGAGCCGCTGAAGAAAACCGTCGAAGTCTTCTTCTTCAAAATAGAGTTCCGCATCACATCCGCCGAAGGTGACGGTATCTGCAGTGATGAAATTTTTCCAGGAAGACTCTGTCTGGAGACAGAGTCCTCCGGTAAGAGTGATATTTTCCCCGAAATCCTGTTCTACGGATAGTCCCAGAACCTCTGCATAGAATGCCTTTGCGGCATTCAGGTCTTTTACCACCAGCAGCGGGTTTTTCAGATTCATCTGCGGGAAAGTTTGTCCTGCTCAACTAAGTATTCTGCTAAGAGCCGCGGGATAGGCGCTGTCATACAGTGCCAGTTCGGTGTTCCGTTGACCTCAAGACAGGTGTATCCTCCGTCTTCGGTCGGGAGAAGGTCGACTCCGCAGTAGTCGATGTTGACTGCACGGGCGGCGGCCTCTGCCGCTTCTGCCATTTCTTTGGGAATCTCGACTGCACAGCCGGTTCCGCCCTGGTGGATGTTGTGCGTTAAGTGGTCGGAGACACGCTGGATTGCGCCGACTGCTTTGTTTCCGATGACGAAGATTCTGAAGTCGCGGTCGTTTTTGACATACTCCTGCACATAGTACGGCGGCTCTTCCTTGATTTCGTCTGCGGAGTGGAACATATAGATGCCGTTTCCGTCGAATCCATAGACCGGCTTATAGACCGCGCGTCCGCCGTGCTCGTCAACAAAGCGCTGGACTACGGCTTTGTCGTTGGTAAAGCAGGTGGCAGGGCTTGGTGCGCCGATATGGAACATCTTGGCGGTGGTGGTTACTTTGCTTGCGCAGGTGGCTATAGCCTCGGTGGAATTGATGACGCGGTTTTCCATTTCGAGTGCTTTTAACAGCTCGAACTGGACGCCGTCCTGTTTGATGCCGCATGCCCAGATGGTTTCCCCGGATACCGGCAGGTTGAACGGGTCTACAGAAGCAAGGTCTAAGACCTCGAAGGGAACGCCCATCTTGCGCAGCGCGTCCATTACCATCCCGGTGGAGTTATCGTCCGGGGTGTCGGTTGGTTTGGGGATAATATGAATCATGTATTCTCTCTATGCGGTTCGAGGGGATAAGGATTACTTCACAACCCGCTTTCTTCTCAGCAGACGGTTGTACTCAATCGCGAACCGGTGAGCTTCGTCTCTGATTTCCTGCAGGTACATGTTTGCCCGCGTCTTTTTATCAAACGGCAGCGGGAAGGGAACGCCGGAGACAAAAACCTCCTCCTCACGTTCAGCAAGAGAGATAACCGGCGTTTCCACTTCCAAATCATCCAGCACCCGCTTGGCAGCACTCAGCTGTCCTTTTCCGCCGTCGATGAGAATCAGGTCAGGCAGGTCGCGGTCTTCTTCTAAAAGCCGCGTGTATCTGCGGCGGACAACCTCGGACATGGATGCGAAATCGTCAATGCCGTCCACGGTTTTGATTTTGAACCGCCGGTAGTTTCGTTTGTCCGGCTTTCCGCACCGGAACTGCACCATAGAGGCGACCGTATCCGTTCCCGAGAGATGGGAGATATCAAAGCACTCAATAACATTCGGCGGCGTTTTCAGATGGAGGGCGTTTTGGAGTTCATGCACCTTTATCTCGTCTCCAAAGTGTACCGTCTCGATATTTTTGCCGGCAAGTTCCACCAGCTTCTTCTTTGCTCCCTGCCGCGGGGTTGTCAGGATTACCTTGTGCTTTGCAAGTCCTTCCAGATAGGGGACAAGCGTGTCATCCAGTACCTCTTCGGTGATAATTTCTTTGGGTATGGTGTTTTCCGCATAGTAGCGGGAGACAAACTCCTCGAAACAGCCGTCCGTATAGTCGAAAATGAACTCATCTCTTCCGCCAAGCGTTCCCTTGTACACGTGGAATACCATGAGATACACTACACCGGAGGCGATGCGGTACGCAATCACATCCTCGTCATGGTCGGTTTTCCGGGAAACATACTGCCGGGACGAGAGATTGGTAACAGCAGTTATCATATCCCGGCACCGCATCGCATCCTCGAACTCCATCTTCTCCGAGTATGCCTGCATCTCTGCTGTCAGCGCTTCTATCAGCGGTTTGGTGTTTCCTTTGAGGGCATCTGCTGCATAGGAACACTGCTTCTGATATGCCTCTTCCGTGACTGCGCCGACACAGGGGCCTGCACAGTAGCCGATGTGATACCGAAGACAGGCACGGTGATTCTTCGGCATGGTTTTGCAGGAGCGAAGGCGAAAGGTCTTTTTGACAACCGAGAGACAGTAATCCCGCTCGCGTCCGGAAACGAACGGTCCAAAGAACGTTCCTTTTCCTTTCTTATTCCGGGCGATAGCGATT
>JAGARL010000031.1 GCA_017622255.1 Methanocorpusculum sp. | reverse complement strand
GTTACGCTGACGGATGTGCCCAGTACGGTCAGAAAAGGGTTGACGAGGCCATGCAGGCGAAGATCAGAGAGGACGTCCAGAACATTCTTCTCCCTATGCTCATAGAGACCCTTCCGGCAGAGACAGCCGCCCGGTTCAAAGGTGATTATATCCTCCATGTGAACCCTACAGGAAAGTTCGTGATCGGCGGACCGCACGGCGACACCGGTCTGACGGGACGTAAGATCATAGTTGACACATACGGCGGAAAAGGCGCGCACGGCGGTGGAGCATTCTCCGGAAAGGACCCTTCAAAGGTGGATCGTTCTGCAGCATACGCAGCAAGATATATTGCCAAGAACATGGTTGCAGCCGGCGTGGCCCGCGAAATGCTCGTGCAACTTTCTTACGCCATCGGAGTGGCAAGACCTGTCAGCATATATGTGAACACATACGGAACAGCCTCAGAAGGCCTTTCTGACGCAGCCATTGCAGAGAAGATCAACGAACTGTTCGACCTTCGTCCTGCAAAGATCATCGAGAAGTTCGGCCTCAAGAAGCCTATCTATGAGCCTACCGCTTCATACGGCCATGTAGGAAGGACTCCTTATAAGGAATCCGTAACTCTGGTAAAAGGTGGAAAGAAAGTCACAGAATTGGTACAGTTCTTCGGATGGGAACTTCTGGACTCGGTCGATATGGTGAAAGCCGCATTCGGACTATAGGCGTTCCATCTCGCGGCGGAGATCCTTCTCCTTGATGGATGCACGCTTGTCATATTCCTTCTTACCGCGCGCAAGAGCGATGAGAAGTTTTGCATAGCCGTTTTCGGCAATATAAAGTTTAACTCCAACGATGGTGAGTCCTTTTTCCTTGACCGCCCGTTGGAGTTTATTAAGTTCCTTACGGGTCAGGAGAAGTTTGCGGTCACGGCGAGGGTCATGCTTTCCCCAACTGCCCCACCAGTACTCCGCGACATGCATATTCTTGACATACAGTTCGTTACCATTGAAGTAACAGAACGTATCGACCAGCGAGGCCTTGCCTGCGCGGATTGACTTGATCTCTGTGCCGGTAAGCACAATACCCGCCTGAAAGGTCTCGATGAACTCATAGTCGAACGAGGCCCTTCTGTTCTTTATCTCTACACTGCTCTTTGCTTTCGGCATAATCAAAAATTTTTCAGGTCGCAAAGATACTGCTTTTTCTGTATCTTTGCAGCGCTATGTCAAAGAAACCTTTCACTCCCATACCTCCGATGGCCGAGATGCCCCCTGCGGAAACAATAAACGTGCAGGAAGTGCTGGACAAGTACCTTGCCGGGGAAATAGACCTTATATGCGTCCTGGGACCCACCGCTTCGGGGAAGACACGCTATGCCGTACAGTTGGCCCGCCGGATCAACGCGCTGCTGGAAGGCAGAGTGGAGAGGGTAGCCGGCGAGGACCGTGCCACCCGCGGCACGGAAGCGGGGGGACCACAAGCGAAGCGAAGTGGTGGGGTGAGCGAAGCGAACGTCCGAGCGGCAACCCTCTCCAGTCCGCCGTGCGCAGGAGCACATGCCGAAATCATTTC
>JAGARL010000255.1 GCA_017622255.1 Methanocorpusculum sp. | reverse complement strand
CTTCATAATAACCTCATCAGACTCGCAATTTTTCCATGGATTGCTTTGTTTGCCCCAAGAATACAGCGTCCCGCACAGACATCATCCGGGAAGATGCAGGGACCGCCTGTCGGAAGCGAGACGATGCCGCCTGCCTCTTCCAGAATAAGAATGGCTGCTGCAGCATCCGTGATGCGCAGTGTTCCGCGCAGGTCAAGGAATGCCTCAAGCCTTCCGCAGGCAACATAGCAGAGCTCAAGAGCAGATGCGCCAAGTTTTCTTATTCTGCGCGACGTATAGCCGTTTTCCAGCAGGGCACGCATATCCGGAGGCCGTGCATAGACACTCATCGCCGAGGTTGCAAACGACTCCTTCTCAGACGGGCAGATAGGCTTTCCGTCCACAAACGCTCCTCCGCCGCGGACAGCCGTAAAGGTCTCGCCGGTTGCAAGATTTCTGACGTATCCGGCAATCATCTGCGTACCATCGGAGAGACCGACCGAGAGCGCATAGAAGGGGATGCCCACACTTGCATTAAATGAGCCGTCCACCGGGTCCAGATACGCAATGCCTGCGTCGCCTCCGATATCAACCATCCCCGCCTCCTCGGAGAGCAGGCGGGCACAGACGGCATGCTCTCTGAATGCCGCAAGGACAATATCTTCGGCGATTTTATCGAGACGCTCAGTCGGCGTATTGTCTGCGCCGATACAGATTTCTTCCGCTCCGTACGGAGTGCCGACAATGGGGCGAAGTGCTTCCGCTATCTCTTCGGCAACGGAATCACATACCCGGAAAAATCCGTCAGGAGTAATCATACTATATCATAGGCGGGACATGCTTTTCAATGCTTGCCCGCTTTTGCGGTGAATAGTCGTAACACTCATAAGGAATTACCTCCCATAATTAGGTTAGATATACAATGAAGGAACAGACAGAAGTTGGAAAACTGAAGGAAGGCCGTTACGTTGTTGTTGACGACGAGCCATGCAAGATTATGAGCATCTCCATCTCCAAGCCGGGAAAGCACGGAGCAGCAAAGGCAAGACTTGATGTCGTCGGTATCTTCGACGGACAGAAGCGCTCTATCGTCAACCCGACCTCTGCAACCGTTTACGCACCGATTGTCGAGAGAAAGACCGGACAGATTCTGACCATCGCAGGAAATGTTGTTACCTTTATGGATATGAAGGACTTCAACAACTTCGAGCTTGTTGTTGACGATGATATCGTTGCAACCTTCCAGCCGGCTCAGGAAGTTCCTTACATCGAGTCTCTCGGCAAGCGTAAGCTTGACCTCTAAAAAGCCTGCAGAATACAATGCAGTCTTTTTCCACAACTCTTTTTGCTGATGCCGATGCAGAGTACGGCTCAGCTGATTACGTACTGTTCGGTGTGCCGTTTGACGGGACTACGTCATTTAAGGCAGGCTGCCGGGATGCACCCTTAGCGATTCGTCAGGTATCTTACAATATCGAGACGTATCTTCCCTATTATGATTTAGAGATGACTGATGTCTCAGTCCATGATATGGGGGATATGTATGTTGAGTGCCTGCCGGACTTAATGGTTGAGCAGGTGGCCGATGGGGTTTCTGACCTTATCAAGGATGAGAAGATTCCGATTATGATGGGCGGAGAGCATTCGGTAACTGTCGGCGCCGTGCAGGCCTTGCAGCCGAAGTGGTATGTGGTCTGTGATGCACATCTGGATATGCAGGATGAGTACCGGGGTTCTCCCTTTAATCATGACTGTGTAACAGCCCGTGTTTCGGAGACGGTTGAAAATATCGTAATCATTGGTGCCCGAAGCGGCTGCCAAGAGGAGTTTGCATATGCCCGCGAGCATTATCATCTCTATACGGCAGATGAGGTAGAGGAGCGCGGTATCCGGAATGTTCTGGATGAGGTTTCCGGTCTTATCGGTGATGATTCTCTGTATCTGTCGATTGATGCGGATGCGATTGACTGCTGTCTGACGCCGGGTCTTGGAACGCCGGAGCCGTTCGGGCTGACGCCTGCGGATATCCGGGCGGTTGTCCGCCGGCTCTGTAAGAATGCGGTTGGTTTTGACTATGTTGAGGTTCTGCCGAATGATCAGGGGCAGACGGCTATGGTCGCAGCGCATCTTATCCGTGAGTTTATCGCGGGACACTTCTGCGGAAAGCAGGAGTAATTTCCTTTTTTAAAATTAAAAAAAAAGTATTGTATTTATGCGAAGGTCAGGAGTACCTGCCCTTCAGCGTCAAGGAGAACGAGTCCGCCGTCCTTGAACTGATAGTCTGCAACTGCTGCGAGTGCTTTGAAGAGTTCGGCCTCTGCAGTCATATCTGCCGGAGAGCCTGCCATCTTCGTGGAGGAGGAGACATCCATCGTGAAGAATGCATCCCCGCCGTAGGTATAGATTCCGGAGAAGGTGTTTCCAACCGGAGTAATGCCGGAGAAGGTTCCATCCTCATTGAAGACCAGAGTAGAGTCAGAAACCCAGGCAGTACAAAGCGTCGGCTCTGCAATCGGGCGCTCAAAGGTCAGGAGGACATTGCCCTTTGCATCGACAAGGACCAGGTTTGCGTCAGCGAAGGTAAAGCCTGCGGTCTTTCCCAGTGCCTGGAAGAACTCGGTTTCTGCCTGCATATCTGCGGCAGAGCCTGCCATCATGGTCTTGTCAAAGCCTTCGGAGAAGGTAAGGGAGTCGCCGGTGATAAAGTATTTTCCACCGTAGTGGTTGACCGGAGCCTGACCAGTGATTGTTCCATCCCCGTTGAAGATGATGGTGACACTGCTGTCGGTATCCAGAACCCACTCGCCTGCCGGTTCAAAGTGTCTCTCGAAGGTCAGGAGTTCCTTGCCCTTTGCATCAACAAGGACGAGCTGACCGTTGGAAACGGTAAATCCTGCAGCATTGTTCAGTGCGGAGATGAATTTATCCTCGGCCTTCATGTCTGCGGCAGGGCCTGCCATTTCGGTCATGAAGAGGTTCTCAAGGACGAGAGAGCTACCGAATGCAGTGTAGCTTCCGCCGAAGGAGTTAATCGGAGCGTGTCCGTTGACGGTGCCGTCAGCAGAGAAGATAATGGAGGTTCCGTCCTCGCCGTCCCATGCACCGAGAACAGATGCGGAAAAGATTGCGAGAATCTTGTCTTCTGCGTCTGCAAGGATGAGTTTGTCGTCAGCAATCTGCCACTGAGCGGTGTTTTTGAGTGCTTCGAAGAACTCAGCTTCGG
>JAGARL010000254.1 GCA_017622255.1 Methanocorpusculum sp. | reverse complement strand
GCTTCTTATCTGCTGCGGACACGGTGCTGTGTCAGAGATTGATGCAGAAGGAAAACTGGTCCCGGCCGCAGAGCTGATTCACTACTCTGCACAATAACTTTTTTTCAAAAAATATTCAGTGAAGGATATTTCCTTCCGCATCCAGGAAGTTGTATTCTGCCGGCATCACCGAAGAATAGTATACAAACGGCACAGAATCCACCGGGATGACATCTACAACCGGGTTCACTTCCGGATAAGTAAGTTCCAGAGCTGCACACTTTTCGTTATCTATCAGGAAGGAGTAGCCGCCGTTCCACTGCAGAGCGCAAATCTGCATGCCGCGGTTAATCGGATGGCAGGTCTTGACAAACCGGTATTTGTCGTCGCCTAAGGCCGTGAACTCTATTGGAGTATAGCGGTGATACTGATATTCGTTTCCTGATTTGAACCAGTACAGTTCCGCATCACCGTCAACGGATTTTCCGGCAATCACCAGTTCGATAGTTTCTGCATCAGCAACGGGGATTTCCTCACGGGCTTTTTCGATGAGCCCTTCTTCTCCTTCAATTACCCCGCCGAAGACGGTCACTGCCGGGATGGCAATGCAGAGACAAAGAAGGCAGAGAACCAGAATGACGGTGCCTTTTTTCATAGAGAGTAATGAGTATGCGGGATAAAAATAGTTTATGGGAGAGTGATTTCTCCTTCTCTCCAGACAAGCCGCCAGTTGTCACCCTCCCTTAGGAGGATACAGCCGTCCATGAAGTCCACCCAGTCGCCTGAGAAGTCGTATCCGGTACATTCTGCGATGAAGGCGGCGGCAAAGGCGTCGTGCGTAACACAGAGAGTGATGCCGTCTTTGCCGACGGCTTTCAGATGAGCGAGCAGTCTTTCCGCTCCTTCGGCGATGGGGTAGTGTCCGGGAAGCTCTGCGCCTTTAATGTAGGAGCGGATAGCAGACGCGGTTGAGGTGGTCTGGTAGAACTCCTGGCTTTTTGCATTGTCGAAGATAAATGCTCCCGGGTCGCCGAGCAGCGTATCTGCCTCCGGAGCGATTCCGGCAATGAGTTCTGCAGTCCGCATACACCGCGGCATGGGGCTTGCATAGGCCGCAGTAATCTTTGGAAGCGAAGCTCCGAGTGCTTTTGCGGTCTTCTCCCCGCGGGCGGTTACCAGTTTTCCAACCCCTGGCTCTCCGCGATAGAATGGTTCGCGTTCCGCATGCCGGAGAAGCAGAACCGCGGAGTCATACTGCTGTCCGGCAAGGAGTTCTGCAATCCGGTTCTTTCGCGGCTCGATGCGGACAGAACCTCTTGAGAGGTCGTCTGCCGGAGCTTCGGCAGGGCCGAGGAGTTCGCCTCCGCGGTTGATGTACTGCCAGCCGGCATCATCGCGGACAAGGGCTTTGCCGTCTGCAAAGGGGCGGACATCATAATACCAGTCGTTATAGAGCATCTCGCCGGCGGTTGTGATGTGTGTTGCTCCGCAGACTGCATGATACACCGCCGCCGTCTTTTCGGAAAAGTCGGAGGCAGAGGTGTATGTTTCCGCGTTGATGCGGCTGCCGTTCTCGTCGATATAGAAAAATCCGTCTGCGGTTTTTACCCATGCAGTGCTGTCAGAAAAGTCGCCGACTTTTTCGTAGCGCTCAACGTAGAGCGGACGGCCGAAGAAGTCGATATGGTATGCGCCGGATTCGTCGCGGACAGCGGCAAGTCCCGGAAACCGGAACTCACGGACTTCCAAAAAGCGGGGTTCATAAATCGGCGAGCCGTCAAATACATGGTGCGTTTTGTCCGCACTGGGGAGTGGAAATTCCATAAAAAAAGTTAGCGGATGGCGGTTAAGCCGACTGCTTTGTTGGTGATTGCAATAGATTCTGCAGCGGTCTTAACTTCGCCGATCATAGCGCGGATACAGTCAACGGTCTCGACAACAACATCTGCTTCCTGGTGGATTGCCTGGAAGAGGTAGAGGTCGGTTCCGTCCTGGACGGAGACGGAGTCCTGGAAGATGCCGTTTTCCCAGAGGTCGCCTCTCGGGCGGAGCATGTCGGTTGTCAGCTCTTTGAGCTGTGCAGTGCTGGTGATGCCGGTTGCTTTGGTGATGAGACCTAAGCGGGAGTGGGATTTGATAAGCTCAATGACTTCTTCCTTGGTTGCTTCCTTTTCCAGCTCCATGTTTAAGAAGTGCATGTGCATTAAGGTGGTCGGCACAATCATTGCGGATGTCACAATCTTGATGTGCGGAAGGACGCTTTGTACATCCGGTCCGTGGTGGGACGGGATGGTAACCGGATTTAAGGCGATTGCATCGATTGGACCGCGTTTGATGTCTCCCGGGTCGCCGCCGCGGCGAACCATGGTTGCACGGACTTTCTTGACGCCGAATGCGGTGTCGATTAAGTTGATAATGCGGCAAAGACCGGTGGTGTTGCAGGAGACAACACGTGCAGTGTCGCGTCCAAGAGCATCTGCATAGTTGCAGGAGGAGTTGAAGGAGAAACCGGCGACCTCATGGTCCTCTCCGCCCTGCCAGATTGCCTTCTTCTGGTATTTTGCGTAGAGCTCTTTGTTGGAGACACCGACTCCTCCCGGAGTTGCATCGACAACGATGTCTGCCTTGGCAATCATCTCTTCAACGCTTCCGGCAACCGGGATTCCGGCTTTCTCGAATGCCTCTTTCTTGGAGATGTCTGCGATATAGAGCGGGTATCCGCGTTCTAAGGCAACGAATGCCTCTGCTCCCGGCTTTGTTTTGGAGACGCCGATAATCTCCATATCAGGCTGTGCTGCAACTGCATCTGCGACACGTTTTCCAATGGTTCCGTATCCGTTGACTGCGACCTTAATCATACAGTATGCTTTGTGTTCCAGATAAAAAAAGGTATGCTATTGCTGTGAGTATCAAAAGAAAAGAGCGCACATATTCGCAGAACCGCTTCCCCCCAGAACAGGATAACCAAACAACCTGGCTCATTTGAGCAGGGGAAGCAGATATCTGCATATTTATCCATGAAACCTACTGGATTATTCAATGCATGCTTTAGCCCGCATACGGGCACAGGTGAACAACAGAAAACCTGCCGGCACAAACCGCTAACGCCGGAGGTCATGTCGCGGGAAAAAGAATTAAAAACCGCGCCTGTGCTCTCACTGCTCTTATCTATTGGTTCTGTAAGGAGAAATAGGTTGCCCAAAAAAGAGAGGGTGACTCAGTTCATAAAGAACAGAGTAAACGTCAGGACGGTCGCAAAGGTTACCCAGAG
>JAGARL010000253.1 GCA_017622255.1 Methanocorpusculum sp. | reverse complement strand
CTTTGTCGTGGAGGTAGAGGACTCCGATGGATTCTGCAAGGGCTGCTGCGTTTTGGATGTAGTCGGTTTTTAATACGTTGAAACATTCCGCTAAGCGGTTTGCAATGTCAGATTTTTCTGTCATGTTAACCTTCTGGTGCGGGTATTTCTGCAGAAATTTTCCGGGGTCACCGATTCCGGAACGGCTTGACGTCTGCCAAAGATATATGGGCTTTAGAAGCGTATATAGTTCCTAAGTGTTGTCATTTTCCGGCACGAATCGTTTCACTTTTTCGTCCGGGAATATATCCTATGAATGTAAAATCCCGTCTCACGGGAAGCTAAAATCCTGTCTCCGGGGAATCTGAAATCCGTCTCCTATGAACGTAAAATCCTGTATCCGGTTTCTGCAGTCCGAGGTTTTTTTGGAAGCCATGTCTTCTGTTGTGCTTCCGAGGCGTGCAGAGTATTATTCTGACCTGGATATGAATGCGAGGCTCGAGCCGCGGATTGCTTTAGGGCGTGAGCGGATGTGTCATGTGTATGTAACTGCTGAGGGATGGTGGTCGGTTCAGTTTCCGGGAGAGGAGCGGGCATGGTATTCCCTGGATAATTTCGGCTCTGATGCGTTTCTGATTTCTGCGCATTTTAAGCGTATCCGGAACCGGTGCGATGCGGAAGGTCTCGGGGTTTTTCTGAATACTCCTCCCGGGACGCATAAGCACTGTCCCTGGTGCGGGTATCCGACAAATGTTCCAACGCTGAATCAGCGCGGTCAGTATTCGTATACTCCGGCGTTCTGCAATGCGGAGCATAAGCGTCTGTATTATAATTATATGCGGCGGATGAGGCGGTACTGCGAGGGACTGCCTCCGGGTGCTATGGAGTATTTTGATGAGATTTTTCCGCAGGAGCAGGTGACATGGGGCGTTTTTCGGGAGGAGGATCCGGGGGTTCTTGCGGAGTTCGGGATTACGGGGCGTCTGGTGTATGATGAGAACCGGGATGTTTTAGTGGAGAAGGTCTGCGCCCACTGCGGGGAGCCGTTTGCGAGCAAGAGCCGGAAGGCGCGGTTCTGCTCGGATACGTGCCGGAGTGCGTATCATAATCAGAAGCGACGGGGGATGAAGGGGGAGAAGAGCGAGGGAGAGAACTGAGGAAACCCACAGAGCGAGGGAGAGTGAAGCCGAAGGCTTGTCTCGACCGAAGCTCAGGGACAGCCGATGCCGGAGCGGAAGTGTGAACGAAGCGGAGGCATGGGCGTTTTGTGTCCCTGGTTTTTGCAGGAGTGAAGTGAACAGAGCGGGGGCGGACGCCGAGAGCCGAAGGCTCAAGGCATGAGCACGGAAGAGCTGAGCACGACCGAAGGTGGTGTGAAGCGAAGACGTGCGAAGGGAACTGATGCCGAATGAAGCGTAAGCGGATATGAGGCATGAGTGGAGTCCGGGGAGCGACCGGAGAAATCACAGAAAAAATACCAAAATGTGGCATCTCGCGAAAGTGCCCAATCTCTTTTCTTTGGGATTTGTTTGCCGAGTTCTCTTTTCTTCTGCCTCTAATTTTTCGATTTTTTGTTTGCTCTTCGGGCACTGTCGCACCGCGCGGTAGGGGGTTTATATAGGTCAACGTTGTATTTGTAAGTGGAGCCGGAGTTTTTCGTGTTTTTCTCTCCGACTACCACCCCTCGTTTACGTGCGGTACGTAAACACCCCCAATACAAATCCCCTGCAGGATTATGCCGCGTCCTGCGGGTCATAGCTCGGCAACATTAAGAAGAGGGGGAGGGAGAGAGAAGGGATTTTTGGTTGAACTCTCCTTTCCTCTTCTCTTGTTTTCCTGTTTTTGTGTAATGTGTGTCTGCAGAAGAAGCATCAATGAGAGAGCATATCTCTCAGAGGTTTGCAGAAGAGAACAGCATCTTTAATACTCTGCGTGTCAAATTATCAACTATTATGCATCATTGTGACGAGCAGGTCATAGATTCTGAAAAACCGGAGTTGTTAACAGAGATTTCTCCGGAATACAGCCGGACCAATACCCGGGACAGAACGCCTGACACAATTTCTTCCGAAGAAATAACTCTGTTCTCCAACCCGAGATTTCTGAGTGATTTAAAATATTATTTCTCTTTATTCGGGCTTTCAAACAGCGAATCCGCAATTTATGCCTCTTGTATTCATTATTATAACGAAGACATAACAAAAAGTATCCTGTCTCAGTCGATGCAGTATCTGAGTCCGAAGGAGTTTGACGAAGCTCTCTCCGGTTTAAAAAACCGCGGACTTCTTGAAACATATCAGAAGCTGAACAGCAAAAAGAGACTGGTCACTTACTATCACTTATCGAAGTCTCCCGAGGAAATGATCAGGTATTTTACCTCATATGTAACCGATCATCTCTTAAAAATGCATGACTGCTTCGAAAAGATAGATGAAGCCTGTAAGGAGTCTGATTTATCCGGACGGAAATCCGAGGTGATTCAGAATCTGATTTTCCTGGGGGTTGACCCGAAAATCTCAAATCTGCTTGTTGCACTTCACCAAGGACCATTATCTGAT
>JAGARL010000030.1 GCA_017622255.1 Methanocorpusculum sp. | reverse complement strand
GAGCACGTCTGGTCTTAGCCGTTCCTGAGGCATCCGCGGTCCGCGAAGTCGCCGACATGAAAGGTATGCGGATTGCAACCGAGTTTCCAAACATCTGCGAGGACTTCTTCAAAGCCGCAGGCGTTGACGTCTCAATCGTCGAAGTTGCCGGCGCCTGCGAGGCAGCCCCGCAGCTCGGCGTTGCTGACGCTATTGCAGACTTAACGTCTTCGGGAACGACTCTTGAGATTAACAAACTCAGAATCGTCTCGGAAGTCTTAGCCAGCACCACGCATGTCATCGCAAACCGCGACTCCCTTGTTGAGAAGCGGGAGAAGATTGACGAGATTCTGCTCGCTTTCGAAAGCGTGATGGCGGCAGCCGGCATGTGCTATCTGATGCTCAACGTCGAGCGCGAAAAGCTTGACGACATCAAGCAGTTAATCCCGGGTCTCGGCGGTCCGACCGTTATGGATATTGCAGGCTCGACCTCTGTCTCCCTGCATGCCGTGGTCTCCTCCGACCGGGTTTATCAGCTCATCAACCAGCTCAAGAACGCCGGAGCACGCGACATTCTGGTTCTTGACATTACCCGGATGGTTCGCTGATGCAGATTCTTCCTGCCGTTGACATCTTAGGCGGAAAGTGCGTTCAGTTAGTCGGCGGAGAGAAATCGACCGCAACCGTGTACGGAACGCCCTTGGAAAATGCCCGGCGCTGGATAGAACAGGGAGCGGATGCTCTGCATGTTGTAAACCTGGATGGAGCCTTCTCTGCAAGTGCTGAGAATGTCTCCTGCATCCGCGAGGTTATCCGCGAAACCGACGTCTTCATTGAAGTCGGCGGCGGCATTCGCTCTCTCGACGATGCCCGCGGATGGCTGGACCTTGGCGTTGACCGGATTATCATCAGCACCTTTGCGGTACGCGAGCCGGAAGCAGTCGCCGCCCTTGCCGCCGAGTTCGGCTCGGAGCGTATCTGTGCCGGCGTTGATGCCCGCGGCAGTTCAGTATCCGTGGAAGGCTGGACGGCAGATGCCGGAGACTATATCTCCTGGGCAAAACGCTTTGCAGACCTTGGTGCCGGTTCTCTTCTCTACACCAATATTGATGTGGAAGGAAAACAGGCAGGCGTGCAGACCGAACCGATTGCCAAATTAATTGACGCTGTTTCTATCCCGGTTCTGGTATCCGGCGGTGTATCCTCGGCGGCAGATGTCCGTGCCGTCAAGGCATTAGGTGCCGGGGGATGCATTTTAGGCTCGGCGCTGTACAGCGGAAAGATTACTCTGCAGGAAGCTTTGGAGGCAGAACATGAGAACTGCTGAACTCACCCGAGAGACAAACGAGACAAAAATTTCAATCACTTTCAATCCGGATGTAAGAGGAGACGTTTCCATCTCCACCGGCATCGGATTTCTTGACCACATGCTGAATGCCTTTGCCAGACACGGCGGATTCTCGCTTCGTGTTGCGGCAGAGGGAGACCTGGAAGTCGACTGCCACCACACGGTAGAGGATATCGGAATCCTGCTTGGCGATGCAGTAAAAGAGGCCGTTGGAAACGGCGCGGGAATTACCCGGTTTGCTGATGTCACCATCCCAATGGATGAATCCCGGGCAACTGCCGCGCTTGATGTCGGCGGCCGCGGCTATCTGGTAATGGATGGCGCCTTTACCGGAATCATGACGGGCGGAATCCCGAATGATTTATTCGAGCACTTCTTCTACAGCTTATGCATCCACGCAGGAATCACGGCTCACATTATCTTTACCGGCGTCAACGACCACCACAAAGCAGAGGCTATATTCAAGGCATTCGGCATTGCCTTAGGCCGCGCCCTTGCCGTACGCGAAGGATGCACTGACATCCCGAGTACCAAGGGAACTCTTTAAACTTTTTTTTACCCCCGCAGTCTCTGAATCAGTGACTCGGTCTGTTCCACGGAAAGTCCCAGATAGGATTCTGCAGTAAAAAATCCGGCAATCTCTTCTGCCGGAAGAAGTTCTGCAGCCGCCGGAACAGCAGAGAGAATCTCTGCCAGCGGACGTCTCTCATCCAGTGCCTGCAGACTTGCCCGCCGGATAATCTCATGCGCATCCTGCCGCGGCATTCCGCGTCTGGTAAGCTCCAGCATCACTGACTCGGCAAGGTTTACCCCCTGCAGCAGGTCAAGATTGCGCTTGACTGCGTCTTCATGGATTTCAAGGCCGGAAATTACGGCCGTCATGACCTTCAGACAGTGGTCGGTAAGAACCGAAGCCTCCGGGAAGGTAATCCGCTCGGCTGCAGAGTTTGTTAAGTCCCGTTCATCCCAGAGCGTGTTATTCAGGAGTGCCGGCTCTACCATACCGCGGATAATCCGGGCAAGTCCGCATACCTGCTCGCATTTCACCGGATTTCGTTTATGCGGCATGGTAGACGATCCAACCTGATTCTTTCCAAACGGTTCGGAGACCTCGCCGATTTCTGTCCGCTGGAGACTGCGGACGACAACCGCGATTTTTTCGAGCGTTGATGCAATATTTGCGAGCAGGAAAATATATTCCGCATACCGGTCGCGGGCGATGACCTGCGTGGTCAGTCCGGCATCGGAAAGCCCGAGACGCCGCATCATCTCCGCCTGAACGCGGAGTCCGTCTTTTCCAAGCGAGGCAAGCGTTCCAACAGCTCCGGTCAGTTTACCGACCGCGGCACGGGGACGAATCTCGGAAATACGCAGCCGGTGGCGGGCAATCTCTTCCGCCCAGACGGCAAACCGCAGCCCGTAGGTCATTGGAAGGGCATGCTGTCCGTGCGTTCTTGCAATACAGACCAGATGTTTTGTCTCCTCTGCCCGGTTCAGCAGGACCGCGAGGAACCCTTCCAGTTTTGCATCCAGAATATCCAGCGCCTGTTTCAGCTGCAGACCGGTTGCGGTATCCAGAATATCACTGGATGTTGCCCCGAAATGTACATACCGTCCTGCCTCGCCGCAGACCTCAGACAAGGCTTTTACCATCCCCATCAAATCGTGGCCGATTTCCGCTTCAATCTCCTTTGCCCGTGCAAGTGTTGCCTCATGAGCATGGGACGAGACTGCGTTGGCATCCGCCTCCGGGATAATTCCGCAGGAAGCAAGGGCAGATACCAGTGCCGTTTCTGCTGATACCACACAGCAGAACCGGTTCTCCTCGCTCCAGACGGTTTTCATCTCCGGCGTGCCGTAGCGGAAATCAATCGGATGGATTTGCATGATACAGATATATGGGTGCTTTGAGATGAAAATAGTTTGAGTTACTGAACAAATGAAAACAGCAATAATTGGCTTTTTTCGTTCGGAGGGGAAGCCACGTGCTCACTTCCTGCCGTCTCCGAACGAATCGCGGAGGTTAGCTTTGCCAAATTATCAATTGTAATGGGGATTTACGGCAGGCAAAATGCCATACCTATATTTTATCTATGCTGTCTAACCATATAAAACCTATACCTGGAGACCAAAAAAGGGAAAATTATTCCACGTTTTTCAACGTGTTCTTATCGTAGCGGGAAATCGTTGCGTCCTTCTGATTCTGATACTTTGCATCCGGCTTCTTATCGTACGGACACTCACAGCGCTTCGTTACATAGAACACCAGCTGACCAATCGGCATACCGGCATACACACGGACCGGGCGGCAGTTGGAATTGCACATCTCAAGCGTAATCGTACCCGAGAAACCGGCATCAATCCAGCCTCCCGTCTGGTGAAGCTCAATACCTAAGCGTGCCACACTGCTCTTTCCTTCAATCGAAGAGACAATATTGTCCGGAAGCGTTACACACTCCAGCGTCTCTGCCAAGACAAACTGGCCCGGCATAATATCGAAGTAGGCGCTCTTTCTCTCCTGCACATGCGTATGCAGCGTCTCACGGTTGAACGGATCGATAACATCATCGCACGGCTCATACCAGACAAAATGATTGCCCAGACGGATATCCAGCGAGTTCGGCTGAACAAGCGCCGGGTCATACGGATCAATCTTAATAAAGCCGCGTTTAATGTGGTCAGCGATTTCCCAGTCTACCAGAATCATACAGTATTATTTGCTCTATAGAATATAAGTTACTTCCCAGAGACCGGCACAAATTACATTATACCGGAACGCCAACAAATAAGCACACTATGGCTCTCCGACTTTCATTCACACTGGACGCTGTTCTCTCTGAACGGATAGACCAGTTTGCAAAGAAACAGGAAATCGATCGAAACGAAGCCGTCCTCCTGCTTCTGGAATACGGCCTCGACCAGGCAGCGGAAGCAGGCGTTGTAGAACCAATCCGCGACCGTGACTTCAAAAAGGAAGCACGGCTGCAGAAAAACATTGACTCCATCACCGGCGGCCTCGATGACCTGCGAAAAGAGGTGCGTTCCATGCATCACCTCTTAAACATGAGCCTGAAAAATACCGAAAAGAAAACACCCAGACGCGGGCTGTTCAAATAAGGAAACCTATGAAAAAAACCTACGTAATCGGACACCGGCATCCGGACACAGACTCTGTCTGCAGTGCAATCGGCTATGCCGCCCTCCTGAACAGAAACGGTCAGGATGCCTTTATCCCGGCATGCTGCGGAAAACTGAATGCAGAATCAAAATATGCGCTTGCCAAGTTCGGTGTTGAGGAACCGTCCCTGGTCTTAAACGTTGAACCGGCAGTATCCGACCTTTCCCGGATGCACCAGGACAGAGCAGTCGGCTCCACCCCGACGATTGATGTCATCCACCAGATGGACGAAAAGGACATCAGAAACCTGCCGATTATCGACGAGTCCGGAAAACTGCTCGGTCTTGTGAGTGAACACGGTCTGGCGCGTGCCTACGTCTCCAACACCAAGATGGATACCCTGGCTGTCTCCCCGATTCCGGTGGAGACGCTGACCCGTATTCTCCACGGCGAAATCCGCGTGAAAAAGCACGATGTCTTAGAAGGTGCGGTCTACATCTCCATTGATGCCCTGCATGTTATCCTCTCCCGCATCACCGAGAAGGATATTGCAATCGTCGGCGATGATGAGCCTACCCAGCTTGCCCTGGTCTCTGCCGGTATTGCGGCACTGATTATCGCAGACTCCGCCCCGGTCGGTCAGCGTCTCCTGGAAGCCGCAGAGGCCCGCGGGGTGACGGTGATTGCCACGGATGCCGACGCATTCGGTGTGGCAAACCTGATTCACTTAACGCTCCCGGCAGAACGCATTATGTCCACCGATGTTCCGCGGGTCAGAATGGAAGACACCATTGAGTATGTTCAGCAGGTTGTCTCCAATGCAAAGTACCGTGCGGCCTGTGTGGTCGATGCGGACGGAAAGCTGATTGGAACGATTTCCCGCAACACGTTAATGGAGGACGCGGCAAAGTCCGTTATCCTGCTGGACCACAACGAGTACGGGCAGGCGGTAAAAGGTATTGAGTCGGCGGATATCTTAGAGATTATCGACCACCACCGCCTGGGGGCAATGACGACCTTAAAGCCGATCCGTTTCGATATGGAGCCGGTTGGTTCCACCTGTACGATTATCGCCAAACGCTACCGCGAGTCCGGTATTGCTCCGTCGAAGGAGATTGCCGGGGTGCTCTTATCCGGTATCTTATCCGATACGCTTGGTCTGAAGATGTCAACCACGACCCGCATGGATGTGGACATGGTTGCCTACCTTTCCGCCCATGCGGAAGTGGATGCGGAGGAGTATGCGCAGGAGTTAATCTCCGAGGGAATGGCTCTTTCCGGCGTTACCCAGTCCGCACTGCTGGACAGAGACACCAAGGAGTTTACACTCTCGGCAAAGCGGGTGGTGATTGCCCAGATTCTTGTGCCGTCGTACGAATACGTCGAAACCAGAAAAGAGGAAATCTATGCGGCACTGCATGAGAAGCTGTTAGAACCGCACGCACCGGATCTGTACATCGCACTCTATACCAGTGTGTCGGAGATGGGTTCGGACATGTTTGCCGTAGCAGATGACAAGAAACTGGCTTCCGCCCTGCACTGGGACGAACCGCTGCATCTGCCGGGTGTTGTGTCAAGAAAGAAGGATTTCGTGCCGAAGTTCGGACACATTTTAGCATCTCTTCTCTAATTTTTTTATAAAAAAAGTTTTTAGATTACCTGCAGATCCGGAATCCGCATCAGAGGAACCAGTGCCCCGCTGAATGCCTTTGCCGACTGCGAGATGGTAATCTCTCCTTTCAGGATATCAAACACATTTCCGGCAAGCATTGCCTTCTTTACCGGACGAAGCAGTTCTCCGCCGTCTGCGATAAAGGCATTTGCCACCTCGACCGAGAACTCTCCGGTCAGCGGGTTTGCCGTGTGTGCACCAATTACCTCTTTTACATAAAGGCAGGGACGTTCCAGCACATTCTCAACCGGTGCCGAGATGGTCAGACAGTGCGGGGAAATCACTGTCGTACCGTTTCCGGCACGAAGCGCATTTCCGGTCGATGCAGTGCCTGCCTGGGCGGCTGTTTTTGAATCATAGAGGAATGCAGACAACACACCGTCTTTTACGATATCAAACTTCTTTGCCGGTGTTCCTTCGGTATCAAAGCGTCTCCAGGAATCTCCGGCCTCCTCCATTGGGGAGTCGGAAATGGTGACCTTCGGGTTTGCAACTGCTTCCCCTAACGAGTTGGCATAGACCGACTTTCCGGTCAGCACATTTTTGCCGCTGACTGCGTCTGAGAAGAGTTCCAGGACCAGGGAGTCGACCACGTTTTCTGAGAAAACCACATCATACTT
>JAGARL010000252.1 GCA_017622255.1 Methanocorpusculum sp. | reverse complement strand
CCGGCATCATCACATAGTCTGCTAAAAGCAGCAGTCCGATACCGGTTCCGAGAATCAGACATCCGGCAAGCATCCAGACAATCTGCAGGAGATAGGTGTCGATTGGAAGCCATGAGAACATCATGATGTTCCAGTCAATACAGGCAGAGAAGACCAGAAGGGCCGGAAGCTGTAAAATCTGCCAGGGATTGAAATCCTTTTTGAGGATGGCAATCTGTGCCAGCAGGAAGATGAAGTTCATGATGAAGGTGACTGTTCCAACCGAAACCGGCAGAATTTCACTGACCACATACGGGAAACAGGAGATCGGAGACGTTCCAAGAGAGGCGATTACAGAAAGCGCAACGCCCAATCCCATGCAGTATAATCCTGCAATAAAGATAAGAATTCGTTTAATAGGAAATGTCATAAAAAATAAAGGTTAGCGCTTGGATTTCGCGCACATGCCGCAGACTCTGCAGACCTCTATCTGGGGGGTGAACTCAGCACCTTTTGCGCAGAACGGCGGAATGTCTGCCGCATCGCGCTTAAAGTACACGTGGGGGATGAGAGAGATGTGGGTATATTTTCCAACTTCGATACCGACTGCATCAGCGATAAACTTCTGCAGGTAAACGAGAGCGTACATGTTCGAACCGGCAGCAGAAAGCATGTCGTTGCTTCTGAATACAATCTTCATGTCGAGTTTGCCGTTTCGAACCGCACACTGGACCAGCTGAAGGCACGGGCAGTCTGCAAGTTTTGCATCAACCGGCGGACACCAGGTAACGGCCACTGCGCGGCGTGACTCCGGGTTTTCCTTCAGTTTGTCGATGATGTACTGAATCTGATCCTGATGCACTTCTCCGCCGAACGCAAGACCGCAGCCCCAGTCAAAGAGGCGGCCGTGATAATCATACTCGAAGACGGCATCCGAGCCGTGGATGAGGTTGTTTGCATACTCTTTGAGGAATGCTTCCTTGAAGCGGGAGGCAGGAGATACCATGGGCGCTTCGAACGGGTGGTCGACGGAGATGCAGATTTCATCTGTCTCCATGGTCTCCTCGCCGTTTTCGGTTTTCAGGTAGTATCCTTTCTCTAAGATGTAGCGGACAACCAGTTCGTGGGCACGGGAAAGCGTGGGTGCGCGAATCAGTTTCATGCTGAAACAGTATTGGGTTTCTAATGAGTTATAATTTTGCGGAACGCTTTCGCTTGAGGAAAATAATTCAGAAAAAGAAGTAGCCCGTAGCAGATTCGAACTGCTGTCGAGGGATCCAGAGTCCCCCATGATTGACCACTACACTAACGGGCTATGTTACCTAAATAAATGGGACTTTGAATGATATTAATGTTTCGTTTGGTTTCACCAGAGAGTCTATATCCTCCGAAAATAGATAGAGTACTGTGTCACGAATACTGTACAGCCCGGTGTCCCCCTGGGTGCTGATTCTGTTAATCCTCCTGGTGATTATCGGACTGCCGCTTCTGTTCTTCGGACTGATAGGCGCGGCTCTGGCGAATCTGGGATTTGGATTCTGGGGAATCGTCTTTTTGATTATTGCGATTATTGTGGGCAGTTTCATCAATCTGCCGGTAACAACGCTGTATCCGAAGAAAATTGCAGAACCGGCGCGCGAGCCGAGAAAGCCGCGCGGACAGTATGCGCCTTCGATGTATGATAAGATGTACCGCACCGAGCGCTTCGAGGTGGAGGAGCCAAGAGAGCAGGAGGGCATGAAAATCTGCATTAATGTCGGCGGAGCGCTGATTCCGCTGCTGATTGCAGTTTATCTGGTGTTCTCTGCTCTGACGGGTCAGATTACTGATGATGTCTGGTACTTCCCGAAGATGATTGCAGCAGTCGCGGTTGTGTCTGCGGTTTCGTACTTTGTTGCCCGTCCGGTGAAAGGAATCGGCATTGCCGCGCCGTTCTTTACGGCACCGCTTGTCGCTCTCTGTCTTGGTCTGCTGTTTGCCGGCGGATTCGGTCTTCCGGCGGCAGGTATCGCATTCGTTGCCGGAACGCTTGGAACGGTGATTGGTGCAGATATCCTCCATCTGCGAGATATCGCATCTCACGGGGCAAAGATGGTGTCTATTGGCGGGGCTGGAACCTTTGACGGAATTTTCCTTACAGGCATTGTAACAGCCCTGCTTGCTTCGTTCTAACAGTGGGGCTAAGGTGCAGGTCGCAAGCCGAAGGCTTGCTCCTGGCTTGAGCCTTCGGCTCTCGCCAGCCGCATGCCCCTTAGGCGTCGCGGGCATACGGGCGACTAGGATAGTTACTGCTCTGCTTGCATCAATTTAATTCCCACTCATACTTTTTTCCCTTCTGCCGACGCATAATACAGACATGGAACTCTCCGGCACCGAAAAAGCATTTGCGGCTCTGCAAAATCTCACCCTCTACACCGAAACCTACGGCTGTACCTATAATACCGGAGACACCGAAAAAATCATCGAAATCGCCAAAGCAAACGGATGCCGGATTGTCGATTCCCCGTTTGATGCGGACGCGGTTCTCATCAATACCTGCATCGTCATCGAAAAAACCGAGGCGCACATGTATGAGCGCCTGACGATGTACGAGAAGAAAAAACTCTTCATTACCGGGTGTCTGCCCCCGGTAGCAGAGGCAAGGCTTCGCTCGCAGTTCCCGAAGGCATACATCATCAACCCGGACGACATCCACTCCTGCTACCGTGCAGTCGGCACCGCCTCTGTTGGAACGCAGGCAGTATTACAGATTGCCCGGGGATGCAGCGGACACTGTACCTACTGCATAACACGCCTTGCCCGCGGCAAACTCCACAGCTTCCCCTTAGATGACATCGTCGAACAGGCAAAGGCCTTCATCGCCGCGGGAGCTACCGAACTGCAGGTCACCGCACAGGACACCGCATCCTGGGGAATAGACACCGACTCTCCCCTCCGGCTTCCGGACCTTCTGCGTGCCTTAGGAGAGCTGGACGGGAACTTCCGCATACGCGTGGGAATGGCAAACCCGGACAACCTTCTGCCAATCTTAGACGACTTCCTCGATGCACTCAAATGCGAAAAAATCTTCCTCTTCCTCCACATCCCGGTACAGTCCGGCTCTGACGAGGTCTTAAAACGGATGGGACGCAGATACACCACGGCCCAGTACGAGGAGATTATCACGCGTTCGCGTGCCGCATTCCCGGACATTCGAATCTGCACAGACTACATTGCCGGATTCTCCGGAGAGACGGATGAAGATGGGGAAGCATCGGTTCAGCAGGTTCTCCGGACCCGCCCGGGAAAAGTCAACATCACCAGATTCTCCGTGCGTCCGGGAACTCCTGCCGCCAAATGGAAGCGTCTTCCAGAGCCAATCAAAAAAGCCCGGTCGCGTGCCTTAACGGACGCGGCAAATGCCGTCTATGAAGCAAACGGGGAT
>JAGARL010000251.1 GCA_017622255.1 Methanocorpusculum sp. | reverse complement strand
GGACCTATCACCAGACGGCGTGCGGTATGGCTGCGGTAACCAACACCGGTAACGACGAGAACTGGACCGGCCACGATTTCGCGGCGCTGAACTGGTACGGCTTCGGACGTCTGGCGTTTTCCACCGCTCTTTCCGCAAAGGAAATCGCAGAGGAGTGGATTAAGCTTACGATTACAAAGGATGAGGCGGCAGTGGCTGCACTGACCGATATGGCCCTTTGTTCCAGAGAAGTATATGAGAAGTATACCTCCCCGTTAGGAATCGGTTGGATAGTAAATCCGAATCACCACTACGGACCGAATGTAGACGGTTACGAGTACGACCGTTGGGGTACCTACCATCGTGCGGACCTGCACGGAATCGGCGTGGACCGTACCACTAAGGGTACCGGGTATACCACACAGTATCGCGAGGAAAACTTTAAGATGTACGAGGACCCGGCGACCTGTCCGGAGGAGTTGTTATTGTTCTTCCATTACATTCGTTACGATTATGTGTTAAAGAGCGGAAAAACGTTGATTCAGCATATTTATGACACTCACTTTGAAGGTGCGGAGCAGGCAGAGGGATTCCTTGAGACAATCAAGAGTTTAAAGGATGTGATTCCGGAGGAGATTTATGCACGTATTCTGCCGCGGTTTGAGCATCAGGCGGCACATGCAAAGGATTGGAGAGATATTGTGAATTCTTACTTCTATCGTAAGTCCGGTATCGAGGATGCGAAGGGACGGGAATTCTTCTAGAAGTCAAAGAAACAGATTGAACCGATAACAAGAAAGAATCAGGAGGAAAAGACTATGGAAATGACCTTACGTTGGTACGGCAGTAAGAACGACAGTGTAACCTTACAGCAGATTCGCCAGATTCCGGGTGTAACCGGCGTTATTTCGGCACTGCATGACATCCCGGCAGGCGAGCCGTGGAGCTATGAGCAGGTAATGGAGTTGAAGAATGAGGTAGAGGCAGCAGGCCTTACTCTGGCGGGTGTGGAAAGTATCAACATCCACGAGGACATTAAGCTGGGGGCGCCGACCAGAGATAAGTTGATCGAAAATTATATTACCTCTTTGGAGAGCGTCGGTAAGGCAGGTGTGAAGCTGGTTTGCTACAATTTCATGCCGGTATTCGACTGGACCAGAACGGATCTTGCGAAGCCTCTTGCGGACGGCTCCACCGTGCTTTCTTACGATGCGAAGCACATTGACGGTATGGATCCGGATGCCATGTTTGAGAAGATTGAGAAGGAGAGCGGCGGTTTTGTAATGCCGGGCTGGGAGCCGAACCGTAAGGATGAGATTAAGGAATTGTTCGAGAAATATAAGGGTATGACCCATGAGCAGCTTCTGGAAAACTACGGTTACTTTATTAATAAGATTATGCCGACCTGTGAAAAGTATGGCATTAAGATGGCAGTACATCCGGATGACCCGGCGTGGGATATTTTCGGATTGCCGCGTATCGTAACCAGCGAGGAGTCTCTGTTAAAGGTTGCGGCCCTTCATCCGAGCAAGCTTCACGGATTTACCTTCTGTACCGGTTCTCTCGGCAGCAGTCGTAAGAACGATTTGCCGAAGATTATCCGGAATCCGAAGATTGCGGAGCGTATCCACTTTGCACATATCCGTAACGTGAAGTTTATTACGGATGACGAATTCCACGAAAGTGCACATCTTTCCTCCGAGGGAAGCTTTGATATGTACGAAATCGTTAAGGCGCTGCAGGAGACGGGCTTTGACGGTGTGATTCGTCCGGACCACGGCAGAATGATTTGGGGCGAGCAGGCGAGACCGGGCTACGGCTTATACGACAGAGCATTGGGCGCAGTTTACATCGAAGGCCTTTGGGAAGCAATTAAGAAGTCTGCGAAGTAAGAAGGTAATTGGGATGAAAAGAAACTATGTATTGGGGATGCTTACGGTTGCACTGTGCCTGGCCGGTTGCGGTGCGGGGCAGGCGACGGATGTGACACCGACAGCATCTTTTCAGGAAGAAGTAACGCAGGCACCGGTAGAGGATATGACTACACCGGAGCCGGAAAGTAAAACGGAACAGGAGGAGATGACTGCGAAGCCGACAAAGCGTCCGGAAGGAGCGGGCAGTCCGCAATTGTTACTG
>JAGARL010000250.1 GCA_017622255.1 Methanocorpusculum sp. | reverse complement strand
CTTTGTACAAAATATCCGGTAGAATCATAACAGGAAACATCCGTCTCATCCGCATACTGCTTCAACTCCTCTGCAGTGCCCTCAAGATTTGTTGCCACCTCTTCCGACTTTTTATCCCGCAAGGTCTTTAAAGACCTAAATACCGTAGATACCGCCGGATACTTCGCCGCATCCTCTCCTCCGATCAGCGGATTCTGCCAGATAACGGCATACAACTGCCTTCCGTCTTCCCACTCATTAATCCTCTTATTCTCCAGTAAAATCCGTACCGGAACCGTTTCCGGTGCTTTGGTTACTTCCGGTACTGTCGTTGTTTCCGGCTCCTTTGTCGTCTCCGGCACTTCCGTTGCACATGGTGTTTCTGTAACCCCCGACATCTCTGCCTCCTGTGTCGGCGTTGGGGACGGGTTATTTACCGGTACCTCCGGCTCTTTCACACACGCCGCCAAGCAAAGTGCCATTAATAAAAATACATACTTCCGGTTTTTCTTCATTTCCACTTATCCTCCGATTAGAACTCCCCATCTACTCCTCTAAGCAACGAATTACTTCTCCTGTTCCACCGCCTGTTCTGTGAATCTTCACGCCATTGGCTTCTTTTTGTTTCAGAAAACGAACCAGTTCCTCTGTTATCTCTTCTCCCGGAATCAACAGAGGTATTCCCGGCGGATAGGCCCATACATACTCTCCCGCAATCCTTCCGATCGCATTTTCCCACCGACGCTCCTTTGCGAAAACAAGCTCCGCATCCGCCGCACGCATTTGAACCGGCGGCAACTCCGGGTAAAGACAAGTCTTTCCCGCGCTCTTTTCACACTGCGCATCGATGTCAAGCAATGCCTGTAACAAACGTGCAAGACTGCTTTTAGTATCCCCAGCCCCGGTCATGGCAAGACCGTACTGCTCCGCTGCCATCTCAAGCTCAATATAATACTCCGTCCGCAACTTATCCATCAGTTCCGGCCCCGTCAGGTCGGTTCCCTTTGTCATAAGTATCAGCTTACTTGGATCCCTGTCGTACACTGCCGCTTGCGTAGCCTTCTCCACATCTTCCCTCCCGGTCGTTTCATTCTCTCCGACAACCCGAATATGCTGCAGCAACCGTACTCCCTTATAAAACTCAGTAAGCGCCTCGTTCCATTCTGCACACAAGGTCTCGCCTTGTTTTTCCAAAAGCCCGATACAGCCCTCGATAGACGCCAACAGTAAATAGGACGGACTGCTGGTCTGAAACACATTGACTGCCGACTGTACCTTTTCTCCCGAAACCAGACTTCCGGTTCTGTGAAGCATTGCTGTCTGGGTCAGACAAGGTAATGTCTTGTGAAGGCTGTGCACTACCAGGTCCGCACCACACTCTACGGCCCCCTTCGGAAACGTTCCAAACCCGAAATGCGCCCCGTGGGCGGAATCTACAAGCACCGGCACACTGTACTTGTGTGCTACACTGCAAATCCCCTCTACATCACTGACCACACCTTCATAGGTCGGACTGGTGATTATCACAAGCTTTGCCTCTCTATGAGTTTGTAACATCGTCTCGATTGCCGCCGGTGTTACCGCTCCGCAGGCCCCTGTCTCCGAGTCTTGCTCCGGTTGCAGATACGCAACCTTTGCATTCACAAGCCGTACTCCGTGATAGACGGATTTGTGGCAGTTCCTGCCCATAAGTACCGTTCCTCCGTAGGGAACCGTCGCATAGATTGCAGCTAAAATCCCGCCGGTACTGCCGTTTACCAACGGATAGGCTTCTTCACTCT
>JAGARL010000249.1 GCA_017622255.1 Methanocorpusculum sp. | reverse complement strand
GCATCGGATGCGGTAAAGAGCAGGCCGAAGTCTCCGCCGCCGAAGAGGAAGCAGGTCTTTGCATACCCGCTGTCCTCAAAGAGCGGAAATGCCGATTCATCTAAGACGATACCGACACCCGCGGCATCTGAAATATCATAGAGCGAAATGACAATCCCGTCAGAGACATCCATCATAGACGATGCCCCGGCGCGGGCAATCTTCTGCCCGGCAGACACCTGCGGTTCGGGCGTTAGAAGGAAGCGGGAATACTCCGCTCTTCCGTCAAGCGCCGCCTGAGCTCTGCCGGGAACTCCTGTGATGCAGACCTTGTCGCCTTCCTGTGCGCCGCTTCGGCGGCAGCAGTATCTCTCCTCCACGATACCAAACGCCGTCGTTACCGCGGTCAGCTCCTGATGCGAGTCAATATCTCCGCCGGCAACCTTCGCCCCGAATGTTTCTGCACAGGAAACCGCCCCTTCCATGAACGGAAGAAGGCGCTCCGGACGGTCGAGACCGACCGCTACCAGAACCTGAGACGGGGAAGCTCCCGTCGAGGCAATATCCGAAAGAGTTACCGCGACGCTCATCCAGCCCATCTCAAACTCCGTCATCCCTTGCGGAAAGTCGGTTGTTTCGTGGAGCATATCGGTACTGGATACCAGCACCCTGCCGTCTCCAAGCGGAAATGCCGCACAGTCATCAGCAGTCTCTTCTTCACCTATGAGCGTTCGTATACTCGCCAGCAGTTTACGGTCATCCATTTTCGTTCTTCTCCAGCTCTTTTTTCCGCTCCTTCCGATAGGCGGAAAGGACCGCAGAAAAGACATCTTCTGCCTTCGGCTCCGGTTTTTTCTCCGGTTTCTGCGGCGGTTTCTTCTCCGGCACGATTACTTTCTGTTTGGGAACAGAAGCCAGTTTCGGCTCAGGCGCCGGCTTTACCGAAACAGGTTTTGGTTTCGGTGCGGGCGGCGGAGTGTTTACCGGTTCTGCAAACGGCAAGGTCTTCGGGTCGATTCCCAGCAGATTTACTTCGCGGCGGCGCTGCACCTGATACTCCTCAACCATTCCGGAGAACTCCTCATGCCGGCGTTCCTTGAGGAACACCTCTTCTGCCGCATCCCATTCGGAAAGCGCCCGCAGGAATGCCGCCTCGTTTACCACACCGATTTTGCCTTTTACCCGGGGCGATAAATTCGCACCGGAGAGTGCCGGGAGGTTGAGTTTTCTAAACTCATCGATTAAGTGCTGTTCGCGGGCACGGTCGTAGGTGAGTTTCGGGAAGATAACCGCCTTGATTTTTGCATCCGACAGGTCGCGGAGAACAGACTTGCCCCAGCCGTCGATTTTCAGAACATAGAGAATATCGCCGTCATGCACCCCCATCTCCTCATCCACGCTTTTCACCTGGTCGCGGGCTAACAGCTGCATGACTTTGATTGCAAGACACCCGTCTCCTGCCTGAAGCGCCACATAGTTCTTCATCCGGTCAAGACGGATGCGCAGATTCTTACTGCGGCGCTCCTCTTTTCTCAGCGCTTTTTTGGTCTGCGCAAGCTCTTTGTCGCGGGAGGCTATCTCTTCCGAGAGGAGAACATCCGCGGTTCTTTCGTTTCGCTCCAGAGAAAGACGGCGCTGAACGGCCCGAAGGGACTTATCCCGGCTCTCCAAATCCTGCGATAAACCGCGGACGAGTTTACGCAACTTCTCAACCTCTGCCTCGAGACGGGCAATCTCCAAATCCTTCTCGTCGACGGGAAGGACCGGTTCTGCAGGAGAGGAAACATCCGCCTCTGCCGGCATTGCCGGAACCGAGAGAATCTGCTCCAGCGTCTTTCCGCGGATGATTCCTGCCCGCACAAAGTCGATGTCTGTTCCTGCCGGAAGCCGCTTCTTCAGATTCTCAAACTTCGGCTGGAAACTGCGGAAGGCAAGAACCGCCGCCGCCAGAGAATCCCGCTGATGGTCGTCAGCAAACGAGTAGCCTTCCGCCGCCGCATACTTTTCCTTAATCAGAATGTCTTTCTTCGGCGTCCAGGGAACAGCCGCAAACGCACGGCGAATCTTCTCAACACCGGCCGGCATCTCGGCCTTGTCCGTTGCGACCACAACCGGTTTTCCAAGCCGGGTGATTTCGGCAATTACCTCCGCCGGAGACTGCGCACGAACACTTGCCGTGTGGAGCAGGTTTCCGTTCAAATCCAGAACCGAGAGGCCGACGGTTGTTCCCGGATCGATTCCGACGATTACATACGCAGTCTTTTTGGTCAGCGGAACATAGCTTATCGTATCCCGGCGTTTCGGGATGACATGCACCTGAATGTCCCCGGACTTCATGCCGGCAACCGGCACCTCGTTTCGCGGCGCACGGACTGAGATAATCGTGCGGCTCTCACCGCCGAATGCCCGCCGGGCTTCCACGGTGTAGGAAAGACCAGCCTCCGCAAGCTTCGCCTCAATTTCTCTGGCGCGGGTTTTTACGCCGCCGTGGACTTTTCTGACATACCGGTTCTGACTCCAGCCGCCGCGGCCAAGCGACCTGCCCCGCGAGACAGTAACGGTCGTGACCCCTTCAAACGCAAGAACCTCGTAGCCGCCCCCAAACGAGGCAATCAGAGCCGACGCACGAGCTTCCTCTGCCGGATTGGTTTTGTCAAATTTGAGATTATACCGGGCGGCAACAACCGGCAAAGACTCCATTTTAACACCGTCCCCGGTCACCTGCACGAGTCTGGTCTCCGGCGGCATGGCGGAAAGGAAGGAATAGAGGTCTCTCTCGGACGCTGCGACCTCCTGCACCGAATCAACCGCTAAAATGTCCGGACGTTCAACTGCAAGCAGGCGGAAAAGTTTGGGAAGGGAAACCCCCTTTTCTTCAGAAAGGACCGTTCCGTCTTCCACGCGGGCAAGACAGAACCGCGGAGAGACACTCTGGCTTCTGATGTTTCCCTTCTGGATATCAATACCAAAAACGAAGGTCATGCGGATTTGATATACGAGACGGCTGCTTCCACATCCGGCTCAATCTGGTATTTTTTGCGGAAGAACTCGGCAACCGTTTCCAGGTCATGGCGAAGCGTTACTTCTGCATTTACATGGTCCGGCGCTACCCACTGCGGCCAGTCGATAATCCAGAGCGAGTCATCAGAAATCATGATGTTGTACTCAGATAAATCCCCATGGATATAGCCGAGGTCATACGCCGCTTTGACCTGGGAGATGATTTCATCCCAGGTAGCCTTCGGGTCTTCTAAGGTACAGCGGTTCAGGTTTACCCCCGGCACAAACGACATGACAATTGTGTGGCGGTTGAGGTCGATTGGAACCGGAACGCTCACCTTGCCGTTTAATGCCTGCAGAGCTTCAAACTCGCGTTCTGCGGATTTTGCCGAGGCAAAAATCCAGGGACAGTGCCCGCCTTCCGGCATATATTCGCGGTTGGTCCGAACCGTATTGAAGGAGCGCTGACCGATTTTATGGAGCTTTAAAACAACAACGCCGAAGCCTAATGCCTCATAGATTTCCGACTCCTTGCCGACTCCTATGTGAGCGCCGAGAGCAGTGATGCTTCCTTTATCAGCAAGACCGGCAAGCGCCAAGGCATCATATCCGGCAAAGACCAAGGCATAGCCTTTGTAAGGGACAGAGTCGGAGCGGACCAGGTCTTTATGGATTAAGTTTCCGAGGCGGAACTTGAGTTCCTGCTCGGATAAATGCACAGCGGCCCGTAAGTCATCTTCCGGGACCCAGCGGTATCTTCTCATCATCCGCTCCAGGGCCTTGAGGATGCGGATTTCATATTTATGAAGATTTTTGATATCTTCGGCGGAGATGGTCATGTGTATATGATTTGAAATTTTGAGGGGAAAGACCTTGCGGGAACGGCAGAAAATATCGTATGCACTGCCTAGGGACGCAGGCTATTTATTCACTCAGAGACAATATACATGTGAGATTATGGACGAAACACCAAATATTCTCTGGCTTACTGAAATCCGCAACACTGACATTCCGTCTGTCGGCGGAAAAGGCGCATCCTTAGGCGAGATGACTCACGTTGGTCTGCCGGTCCCGCAGGCATTCGTCGTCACCGCACAGGCATTCCGCCGCTTCCTCCAGCTGACCAACTTAGAAGAATCAATCTTCTCCATCCTTGAGGCTATTGATGTTGACGACAACGACGTCTTAAACGCAACCTCCGACAAGGTCAAGGTCATGGTCGAAACTGCCGACATGCCGGACGTCATCAGAAAGGAAATCGTCGAAGCATACCAGAAGATGGGTGCAGAGACAGTTGTCGCCGTCCGTTCCTCTGCAACCGCAGAAGACTTACCGGATGCATCCTTCGCCGGACAGCAGGACACCTACTTAAACATCTTAGGTGAAGAGGATGTAATCGACGCGGTCCAGCGCTGCTGGGCATCCTTATACACCGCCCGTGCAATCTACTACCGTGCAAAGAACGGATTCGACGACCGCTCTGTCAACATCGCAGTCGTTGTTCAGCAGCTCGTCTTCTCCGAGAAGGCAGGCGTTATGTTCTCCTCCCACCCGGTCTCCGGTGCAAAGACGGTCATCATCGAAGGTTCCTGGGGACTGGGAGAGGCAATCGTCTCCGGTACCGTTTCCCCGGACAACTACGTTTACGACCGCCAGACCAGAAAGGTCGTAAACAAGACCGTTGCCATCAAGTCCGTTGAGATTATCCCGGACGGAAACAAGGGAACCAAGGTCTCCGAAGTTCCGGCAGACCGCCAGACCGCACAGGTCTTATCCGACGAAGAAATCGCCGCCCTTGCCGAGTTTGCCGTCAAGTCCGAAGAGCACTACGAGAACCCGCAGGATATGGAGTGGGGAATGGTCGGGGATAAGATTTACATCTTACAGTCCAGACCGATTACCACCATCCAGAAGGGCAAGGGTGCCGCATCCGCATCCGCCGCAACCG
>JAGARL010000248.1 GCA_017622255.1 Methanocorpusculum sp. | reverse complement strand
TCTTCAGCCTTCGGAACGTAACCGATTGCGGTGAGGTCAGCGTCAACGGTGCCTTCGCAGCGAGCGAGGATCCAGAGAAGAACTCTCATGTTGTCGCCGAAGCCGGGCCAAATGAAGTTGCCGTCTGCGTCGGTGCGGAACCAGTTAACGTGGAAGATCTTCGGAGCGTTCGGAATCTTCTTGCCCATTGCGAGCCAGTGTGCGAAGTAGTCACCCATGTCATAACCGGTGAACGGACGCATTGCCATCGGGTCACGACGTACTACACCAACTGCACCTGCAGCTGCTGCGGTGGTTTCGGAAGCCATGATGGAACCAACGAAGGTACCGTTCTGCCAGGAAGTGGACTGGTATACCAGCGGAGCGGTCTTTGCACGGCGGCCGCCGAATACGATTGCGGAGATCGGAACGCCTGCCGGATTGTTGAATTCCTTGGAGAGGCACGGGCAGTTGATCGCCTTAGCGGTGAATCTGGAGTTCGGATGAGCACCGGCGGTCTTGACCTTGTCGGTCTTGTCGTAGGTCTTGTAGTCCCACGGTTCGTTTCTCCAGTTGCGTGCGTTAACCGGCGGGTTGTTGTCGAGACCTTCCCACCAAACGGTGTTGTCGTCGAGGTTGTGGCATACGTTGGTGAAGATGGTGTCCTTCAGGCAGGTGTGGAGAGCGTTCGGGTTGGACTTTTCGTTGGTACCGGGAGCAACGCCGAAGAAGCCGTTTTCGGGGTTGACTGCCCAGAGACGACCGTCAGCACCGACGCGGAGCCATGCGATGTCGTCGCCTACGCACCATACCTTGTAACCCTGCTTAGCGTAAACTTCCGGCGGAATGAGCATAGCGAGGTTGGTCTTGCCGCAAGCGGACGGGAATGCAGCGGAGATGTACTTGACATCGCCGTTCGGGAATTCGATACCGAGGATGAGCATATGTTCAGCCATCCAGCCTTCCTTACGGCCGAGGTAGGAAGCGATACGGAGAGCGAAGCACTTCTTGCCGAGGAGAACGTTTCCGCCGTAGCCGGAGTTAACGGACCAGATGGTGTTGTCTTCCGGGAAGTGGCAGATGTAACGGTTTTCTTCGTCGAGCTCAGCCTTTGCGTGGAGACCTTTGATGTAGTCGTCGCTGTCGCCGAGAGCTTCGAGGACGTTGGTGCCTACGCGGGTCATGATGAGCATATTGAGAACGACATAGATGGAGTCGGTAAGTTCGATACCGTACTTAGCGAAGTCGGAACCAACGATACCCATGGAGTAGGGGATAACGTACATGGTTCTGCCCTTCATAGCGCCCTTATAGAGCTTGCCGAGCTTTTCGTAGCATTCAGCGGGATCCATCCAGTTGTTGATGGTGCCTGCGTCTTCCTTCTTGGAAGTGCAGATGAAGGTTCTGCCTTCAACGCGCGCTACGTCGTTGACAGCAGTGTGGTGAAGATAGCATCCGGGGAGCTTTTCTTCGTTGAGCTTTATCATTTCGCCGGTGGAGCAAGCTTCCGCACGGAGTGCTTCCGCCTGTTCTTCGGAACCGTCGATCCATACGATCTTATCAGGGCAAGTCAGGGCTGCCATTTCCTCAATCCAGGAGAGGACATGCTTATTCGTAACCATTTTCATTCTCCTTAAATTTTTTCGATATTTTCTTCTACTGAGTTATGTTTTTCTACGCTGTCTATTATATCAGATCTTTGCGCAAAATGGAATTCTCAAAATAGTATATCGGTCATATATATATCGATAATACGGAGTGTGAATGGATATACTGATATCAGGGGAAAGAGCGCAATAAAGTTAAAAATAATATTGCAATGTGTTAAAAACATGGTATAATATTTATAATTCACAACGGAAGGGTGTATTTTTATCAATATACTGCATATGAAGTACGCTGTGGAGGTAGCAAAATCCGGTTCTCTGAACAAAGCATCGGAAGTTCTGCTTATCGCGCAGCCGAATTTAAGCCGTTCGATCAAAGAACTCGAATATGATCTCGGTATCGTAATTTTTGACCGCACTTCGCGGGGGATGATATTGACACCGGAAGGGGAAGAATTCATCAATTTCGCGAAAGGGATTCTTTCGCAGATTGATCAGGTTGAAAAATATTATAAGGATAACTCAGCACGGAAACAGAAATTTTCCATATCCGTTCCGCGCGCCTGCTATATTTCGGAAGCATTTGCCGAATTTTCCAAATCGTTGACGAAAGAACCTGCGGAAATCTTTTATAAGGAAACGAATTCACAGAGAACGATCCGCAATATTCTTGAAAACAACTACAATCTGGGTATTATCCGTTATGCGGAAAATTATGATAAGTATTTTAAGGATATGCTGGAGGAAAAGGATATCGGTTACGAAATGGTGACTGAATTCCGGTATCACCTTTTGATGAGTACGGAAAGTCCGCTGGCGCAGAAAGATCATATCACGTTTGAGGATCTGAAAGGTCTGATCGAGATTGCCCATGCCGATCCGTATGTTCCTTCCATGTCTCTTTCCAAGGTGATGAAGGAAGAGCTTCCGGACAACATTGACCGCCGCATTTTCATCTATGAGCGCGGAAGTCAGTTTGATCTTCTGTCGAAAAATCCGGAAACTTTCATGTGGGTATCGCTTGTTCCGGACAGTGTTCTGGAGCGTTATCAGCTGACAGAAAAAGTGTGTGTTGATAATACAAAAATATATAAAGATGTTTTGATATATCGAAATGGATACAAATTATCGATGCTCGACAAACAGTTTATCACCGCATTGTGTGAAGCGAAAAGAAAATACCTGTAAAAAAATAACAGCAAACGCCCGTATGTGCCTGTACGACAAGGTACATACGGGCGTTTGTTGTTTGTCAATCTATACCGTTGTTATCGATACGGATATGACTGATATAACATTTTAAGAATTCCTTTCAGAAGCGTGATTTGTTATAATACTGCTGTAAACGACAAAATAGGGAGAAAACTGTGGAAAAAAGTAAGATAACAAAAGCGGTGCTGGGACGCTTGCCGCAGTATCTGGCGTTTCTGGAGGATGTATCCGCTCAGGATATACCGTTCATTTCCTCGACCAAAATTGCGAAAGAACTGTCTCTCGGGGAAGTGCAGGTTCGAAAAGATCTCAGTGTTGTCTGCGGGAAAGGAAAACCCAAACTCGGATACCGTACCGGCGACTTGATCAAAAGCATAGAATCCTGTCTGGGACAGAGCAAACTTACTCCTGCGGTGCTTGTCGGAGCCGGGAAACTCGGGAAAGCTCTGCTCGAATACGACGAGTTTGAAAAATACGGAGTTCAGATCATGGCGGCGTTCGACTGCAACGAACAGGTTCTGAAAATACACCGCTCTCTGGAAATTCTGCCGATGTCACAGTTTCAGGAATTCTGCCGTACGCATGATATCAAGATCGGAATTATCACGGTCGGAGAAGGCTCCGCACAGGCGGTATGCGATCAGATGCTTGCAAGCGGAATCACGGCAATCTGGAATTTTGCACCGTGCAAGCTGCGCCTTCCCGAAGGAGTTCTCTTCCTGCAGGAGAATCTGGCGGTATCGCTGGCGTATCTGAACAATCAATTGCTGGATCAAAAACGTAAGGAGAAAGAAGAGATATGAAATTAGACAGAGTGATTGCGGTACGGACCAAAAAGACCATTTACCGCGACGGGGACCGCTGCGTCAAGGTTTTCAATGTTCCCTACAGCAAGGCGGCGATCTTCAACGAAGCCTCCAACCATGTACGTCTGGAAGAAACCGGTCTCAGCATTCCGAAGGTTCTGGAAGTGACGAATCTGGACGGCAAGTGGGCGATTGTAACGGAATACATCCACGGAAAGACGATGGAGCAGCTGATGGCGGAGCATCCCGAAAACAAAACAACGTATTACCGTACATTTGCCGATCTTCAGAATACAATCCACAAAAAAGACTGCCCGTATCTGTATCGCCTGAAGGATGAGCTGAATCAGAAAATCAGTGTTTCCGAACTCGACGCAACTACCCGTTTTGACCTCCATAACCGTCTGGAAACGATGGCGAAGGGCACGGCGATCTGCCATGGCGATTTCTGCCTGTCCAACGTCATCCTTTCCGAAGACGGCATCTACTATACCATTGACTGGACTCTCGCTTCCTGCGGCAATCCTCTGGCAGATGTTGCTCAGACCTACATCATGCTCTGGATCAACAGCGGTTACGCTGACGCAGAACTGTATCTTGAGCTGTATTGCAGCGAAAGCCATGAAGACAAGGAAAACGTCTACGCATGGCTGCCGATCATCGGTGCGGCAATGTCTGTCCGCCGTCCCCTGCAGGAGCGCACGGTCCTTCTGGAATGTGTGAATTCGCAGGATTTCAAAAATCATATGAAAAATTATTTTAATAAATAAAAGGAGATCCCATCATGAAAATCACAGTTTGCATCGGCAGTTCCTGCCATCTGAAAGGTTCCCGTCAGGTTGTTGAACAGCTCCAGGAGCTGATTGCCAAGTACGAACTCGGTGACAAGGTAGAACTCGGTGCTACCTTCTGTCTCGGCAAATGTCAGCAGGGCGTCTGCGTTATGGTTGACGAAGAATTCCACTCCGTATCTCCCGATACCGTAGATACCTTCTTCGACGAAGCGGTTCGCGCAAAGGTGTAAGAGCATGGTTATACAGGTTTGTGTAGGCAGTTCCTGCCATCTGAAAGGTTCGCCGGAAATCGTGGAACTTCTTCAGGAATCGATTGAAAAGGAAAACCTCGGAGACAGCGTCACTCTGGTCGGCAGCTTCTGTATCGGAAAGTGCAACCGCGTCGGCGTAACCATACAGGTTGACGATGAGATCCACACCGGCATTACCCGTGAAAATTTCAAGGAATTTTTCAAAGAACAGGTTCTTAAGAAACTCTGATGGAAAGGGGGATCCAACCCATGCCGAATTGTCTGACATTTAAAAAATCGAACTGCAAAAACTGTTACAAGTGTATCCGTCACTGTCCGGTAAAAGCGATCCGATTCTCCGGAAACCAGGCGCATATTATCGGAAATGAATGTATTCTCTGCGGACAGTGCTTTGTTGTATGTCCTCAGAACGCGAAGGAAATTACAAGCGAGCTGGAAAAAGTGAAAGTTCTTCTGCAAACCGGCGAACCGGTCGTTGTCAGCCTTGCTCCTTCCTTTATTGCCAATTACCACGGTGTCGGCATCCATGCCATGCGCGAAGCACTCAAAAAGCTCGGGTTCTATGATGTGGAAGAAACCGCAATCGGTGCAACCATTGTCAAGAAAGAATACGAACGGATGCTGAGAGAAGACGAACGGGATATTATCATCTCCTCCTGCTGTCACTCGATCAACCTGCTGATTCAGAAGCATTTCCCGAAGGCACTGGAATATCTGGCGGACATCGTTTCCCCGATGCAGGCACACTGTATCGATATCAAAAAACGGATTCCCGGCGCAAAGACGGTCTTCATTGGCCCTTGCGTTGCGAAAAAAGATGAAGCCGAACACTACGACGGAATCGTGGACGCGGTTCTGACTTACGAAGAACTCACGGAATGGCTGAAGCAGGAAAAGATCGTCCTGCAGACGGAAATGGATTCCGACGAAAACAGCCGCGCACGCTTCTTCCCCACAACCGGCGGTATTCTCAAAACGATGGAACCGGAAATTTCCGGATACACATATCTGGCTCTGGATGGTGTGGAAAACTGCATGAACGCGCTGCGCGACATCGAAGCCGGAAAGATTCACAAGTGCTTCATCGAAATGTCTGCCTGCGTGGGCAGCTGCATCAGCGGTCCCGTTATGGAAAAGTATCATTCCTCCCATGTTCATGATTATCTGGCGATTTCCGCGTATGCCGGCAAAAAGGACTTTGACGTGGAACAGCCGAAAGATGTTGTCCTGAAAAAACACTTTGAGTATATCGAGCAGAGAGCGCAGATGCCGACGGAAACCGAAATCATGCAGATTCTGCGGCAGATGGGGAAGTATAAGCCTTCTCAGGAACTGAACTGTGGAACCTGCGGCTACAATACCTGCCGTGACAAAGCGATTGCGATCTATCAGGGAAAAGCGGAGCCGTCCATGTGTCTGCCCTTCCTGAAGGACAAGGCGGAAAGTTTCTCCGATGCGATCGTCAACAGCTCGCCGAACGGCCTGATCGTTCTGAACGAACAGATGGAAGTCCAGCAGATCAACGAAGCGGCAAAGAAAATCATGAACATCCGTTACGATTCCGATATTGTCGGCGATCAGGTTGTACGTATTCTTGACCCTACGATGTTCCTGAAGGTTCTGAATTCCGGACGCGACATCCACGATCAGCGCATCTATCTTGCGGAATACAAGCGTTTTGTGGAACAGACCGTTGTGTACGACCGTGACACCCACCTTCTGATCGGTATCCTCCGCGACGTGACAAACGAAGAAAGCGATCGCGTAAAGAAGGAAAACATCAGCCGACAGACCATCGAAGTTGCCGATAAAGTTGTTGACAAACAGATGCGTATCGTACAGGAAATCGCTTCGCTTCTCGGAGAAACGGCAGCGGAAACCAAGATCGCACTTGCCAAACTGAAGGAGTCGATTGAAGATGAATGATTTATGTGCGGATATCGGCTATAAAAGCATCAATCATTACGGCGAACAGCTTTGCGGCGACCATGTGGATATCATAGAGCAGAGCAATGAGAACGCCACGGTGATTGTCCTTGCCGACGGTCTGGGCAGCGGCGTGAAAGCCAGTATCCTGTCCACACTGACATCCAAGATTATCTCCACCATGATGGCGGAGGGACTTCCGCTGGAAGAATGTGTTGCGACCATCGCGGCAACCCTTCCGGTATGCTCGGTTCGCGGCGTTGCGTACTCTACCTTTACCATCATTCAGATCAAGAACAACCAGACGGCGGAAATCATCCAGTACGACAACCCGAAGGTGATTGTCATCCGCGACGAAAAAAACTATGATTATCCGACCACGGAAATGAACATCGGCGGAAAGAAAATCCTGAAATCCGTCATTCAGCTTCAGGAAAATGACGTATTCGTCGCTATGAGTGACGGATGCCCCCACGCCGGAATCGGAACCGCGTATAATTTCGGCTGGAAGCGCAGCGAGATCATCGACTTCATCGAAATGCTGGTTCCCGTCGGATACACTGCCAAAACGCTTTCGACGATGCTGGTGGACGAATGCAACCGTCTGTACGACAGCAAGCCCGGTGATGATGCGACGGCATGTATTGTGCGTGTCCGGAAACGCGAGCCGATGAACATTCTGTTCGGTCCTCCTTCCAACCGCGACGACTGCGACCGCATGATGTCCCTGTTCTTCTCGAAAGAAGGAAAACACATCATCTGCGGCGGAACCACTTCTTCCATTGCGGCAAAATTCCTGCACAAGCCTCTCAAGGCAAGTCTGAAATTTGAAAAATCCGATATTCCTCCGATTGCGGAACTGGAAGGGGTCGATCTGGTAACGGAAGGGGTTATTACCGTCAACCATGTTCTGGAATATGCAAGAGACCATCTTGCAGAAAACACAAAATACGATATCTGGAGCCAGCACCGTGACGGAGCGTCCCTCATCAGCCGACTCCTGTTTGAAGAAGCAACCGATATTAATTTCTATGTGGGCCGTGCGATCAACCCGGCTCATCAGAATCCCGATCTGCCGATCACATTCAGCATCAAGATGAATCTGGTGGAAGAACTTTCCGAATGTCTGAAGCGGATGGGGAAGCGGATCAAGGTCAGTTATTTTTAAGGAGAATGCTGCATGAAAAAATTTGATACCAAAGTACAGCATCTGAAATATAAGGTTCTTCGTGAAGTGGCACGTCAGGCATGGGCGGGAACGCTTCTGGAAAATGTTCTCGATATTCCGAAGATAATCGTTCCCAATACCACACCCACGATGCGCTGCTGTGTGTACAAGGAACGTGCCATTCTCGCAGAACGTGTTAAACTCGCTATGGGCGGTAATGCAGAGGATCCGAATGTTATTCAGGTCATCGATATTGCCTGTGACGAATGCCCGGCTGCCGGTTATGAAGTAACCGATTCCTGCCGCGGATGCCTGGCACATCGCTGTGAGGATGTCTGCAAGCGCGGTGCAATCTGGTTTGACAACGATCACGTAGCCCATATTGATAAAAGCAAATGTGTGGAATGCGGACAGTGTGCCAAGGTCTGTCCGTATTTCGCAATCGTAAACCGCAGCCGTCCCTGCCAGAATGCCTGCAAGGTCAAGGCAATTTCCATTACGGAAAACAACGCGGCGGCAATCGACAAGACGAAGTGCATCCAGTGCGGCGCGTGTGTTTATCAGTGCCCGTTCGGTGCCATTACAGACCGCTCCTACATTCTGAATGTGATCGACATGATTCAGAAGAGCGATGATAACAAGAATTACAAGGTCTATGCTGTTGTCGCACCTTCGATTTCGAGCCAGTTCACCTACGCGAAACTCGGACAGGTGATCAGCGGTCTGAAGAAACTCGGATTCCATACAGTCATCGAAGCGGCACTCGGTGCCGATATGGTGGCGATGGCGGAATCCCGCGAACTTGCCGAAAAGGGTATGCTGACCAGTTCCTGCTGTCCGGCATTCGTGGCTTATATCAAGTCTGCGTTCCCCAAACTTCTTCCCCTTGTTTCGCATAATCCGTCTCCGATGGCTGCTCTTGCACAGTATATCAAGGAAAATGATCCGCAGTCCCGCGTTGTGTTCATCGGTCCCTGTACCGCGAAGAAAGCGGAGGCACAGCTTGAGAAAGTCAAGCCGTATGTGGATGCAGTGATGACTTTTGAAGAACTGCAGGCACTGTACGACAGCCGCGACATTGACATTACCGCCTTACCGGAAGATGTCCTCGACAATGCTTCCTATTTCGGACGTATCTTCGCACGTTCCGGCGGTCTTTCCGATGCAGTGGCACAGGCAATGAAGGAACAGAACATCGACTTTGCTCTCAAGGCAGTTCCCTGTGACGGTATTGAAGCCTGTCGTACAGCTCTGCTGAAAGCGAGCAAGAACCTTCTTGACGGCAACTTCATTGAAGGTATGGCATGTATCGGCGGTTGTATCGGCGGCGCAGGCTGCCTGACTCACGGCGAAAAGAACAAAGCAGAGGTCGATAAATACGGCAAGGAAGCAATGGAAAAAACGATCAGCGATGCTGTATCGGTTCTGAAATAGACAGCGACATACGAATATCACATATTAACAACAAGGAGTAAATATTATGGCAAAGGTTACTATTATTGGTGCCGGCAGCGTCGGCTCTACAATTGCATTCGCCATGGCGAGCGGCGGTTATGTTTCTGAAATCGTTATGATCGACATTAACGAAGAAAAAGCGCTCGGCGAAGCTCTCGACATTCGTCAGGGAGTACCGTTCTGTCCCCCTGTGTCTATTTATGCAGGATCTTACCGTGATGCTGCAAACTCTGATATTGTGGTACTGACTTCCGGTCTTGCACGTAAACCCGGTCAGACAAGACTTGATCTTGCTCAGGCAAACGTGAACATCATGAAATCCATCATTCCTCAGGTTACCGCATATGCTCCGGATGCAACCTATGTAATCGTTTCCAATCCCGTTGATATCATTACTTATGTCTGGAACAAGCTGTCCGGGCTTCCGGAAAAGAAGATCATCGGTTCCGGTACCATTCTCGACACAGCACGTCTCCGCGCAAGAATCTCCGAATATTACGACATTAACCAGCAGAACGTGCACGCTTATGTATTCGGCGAACACGGCGACTCTTCCTTTGTGCCGTGGTCTCTTGCGAATATTTCCAATGTACCGATTGCGGAATACCCCAAGGTCGTAAAAGCGGAAAATGCACTGTTCCCACCCATGAATTTTAAGGAAGTGGAAGAATATATGCGTAAGTCCGGCGGACGTGTCATTCAGAGAAAGGGCGCAACCTTCTATGCGGTATCCCTGTCCGTCTGCCATATCTGCAAGAGCCTTATCAACGGTATGGATACGACGATGACGGTTTCCACCATGATGCACGGTGAATACGGCATCGAAGATGTATGTCTCAGCACTCTGAATATCGTAGGTCGTGATGGCATCAACGGCAGAATTCTTCTCCCTCTGACGGATGAAGAAACCGCACTTCTTCACAAGAGTGCAGATTGCCTTAAGGAGATCATCAGCAATATCCAGATTTAAGGAGCAGGACATACTATGGAATATCGCATTGAACACGACTCGATGGGGGAAGTAAAAGTCCCTGCGGACAAGTACTGGGCAGCCCAGACCGAACGCAGCCACGAAAACTTCAAGATCGGTGTCGGCATCGAAACCATGCCGCGTGAAATCACCAAGGCATTCGGCATCCTCAAGAAGGCGGCAGCGATCGCCAACAACGAACTCAAGCCCGCGAAGATGACCGACGAAAAGCTCGAAGTCATCTCCAGGGCGTGCGACGAAGTCATCGCAGGCGACCTCAACGATCATTTCCCGCTCGTTGTATGGCAGACCGGTTCCGGTACCCAGTCCAACATGAACGCCAACGAAGTTATTGCGAACCGTGCGAACGAACTCGCAGGCAAGAAGCTCTGCCATCCGAACGATGACATCAACATGAGCCAGTCTTCCAACGACACCTTCCCGACCGCAATGCACATCGCAGCCGTCTGTGCCATCGAAGATAAACTCATTCCCGCAGCCGCAAAGCTGATCACTACATTCCGCAAGCTTGAAAAAATGCACGAAGGCATCACCAAGAGCGGACGTACCCACCTGCAGGACGCAACCCCGATCCGTTTCTCCCAGGAAATTTCCGGCTGG
>JAGARL010000247.1 GCA_017622255.1 Methanocorpusculum sp. | reverse complement strand
GTCTCCATGGCACTGCTCTTAAACGAGACCGACAGCCCGGTTGTCTGGAGAGGTCCGATGAAGGCCGCAGCAATCCAGCAGTTCTTAGGCGACGTTGACTGGGGAGAGCTTGACTACCTTGTTGTCGACCTTCCGCCGGGAACCGGAGACGAGGCCCTGAATATTGTGCAGTTTGCACCAAACGTCGAAGGAGCAGTAATCGTCACCACTCCGCAGGATGTTGCAGTTCTTGACTCCACCAAAGCAATCAAGTTCATCGAAATGATGGACCTTCCAGTGCTCGGAATCATCGAGAATATGTCCGGTCTCGTCTGCCCGCACTGCGGAGAAATCCTCGAAGTCTTTGGAAAAGGCGGAGGAGTCAAAGCAGCCGAAAAATACGAAGTCCCGTACCTTGGTGCTATCCCAATTGATATCGAGATGAGAAAGGCCGGAGACGAGGGAAGACCGTTCATTATCAGAAAACCGGGACAGGACAAGAACCCAACCTGGGAAGCTGTTGACAAGGTCATGGAAAACCTCATCGCCGAAGTTGAAAAACGCGAAGAATAAGTATGAAAGTCTTAATCGCCGAGTACACCACCTTCCACGACCCGCACCTCGCACCGGAGGGACGGGCCATGGTATCGGCTCTGAAAAAGAGCTTTGAGAACTGCGGACATGAAGTCATCCTCCCCGACGGCGGAGACTTCAATGCGGAAATTGAACGCTTAGCTCCGGAATGCGACTACGGAATTGTCATCGCCCCGGATGCACTGCTCTCCAAATTCACCCACACCTTAGAGCTTGCAACGCACAATATTGGTACTGACAGTACAGCCGTTGCCGTCTGTGCAAGCAAGCGTCTCTCCTCCAAGCTTCTTGCAAACGTCGGCATCCGCGTTCCAAAAGAGGTCGGCACTGACTTTGCCGGAAAGAGAGTCATCAAGCCGATTAAAGGCGAAGGCTCAAACGGTGTCCGCATCGCAAAAGACGGTGAAGAGCCAAAAGAAGGCGAGATGTCTGTTGAGTACATCGAAGGCGAGCACTACAGCGTAAGCATTGTCGGAAGCCGTGTTGTTGGTGAAGCATGCGGATTCTACAGCGGACTGCCGCCGGTATTCCTTACTATCAACAAGCAGAACTCCTACCCTGACGAGAACGGAAACTTCGTCTACGAGGGAGGCGTTACCCCGGTTCACCCGGAGCGCGAGGCTGAGATGATCGAGGTCGCCAAAAAGACCATCGAGACGCTCGGCTGTCAGGGATACACCGGAATCGATATGGTCGTCGCAGATGAGATTTACGTTGTTGACGTAAACTCCAGACCAACCATGAGCCTGGTTGGTATTGTGGAAGTCATTGAAGAGGAGATTGCAGAGGTTCTTCTCAAGGCAACCGTCGGCCTCCCGCCGGAAGGTGTGCACTACAACGGAAAGACCGCAAAGTACGATGCCGCAGGCGGAGTTGTCGTAGAATGATTGGAATCGACGTCGGCGGCGCCAATCTGAAAATTGTTGACGAATCCGGTGTCCACATTCACTATTGCCCGCTCTGGAAAGAGTCACCGCTTGCAGAAATCATTGCAGAGTACAAGGAAGCCGGTGCAGACAATGCCGCGGTTGTCATGAGCGGAGAGCTTGCAGACGGTTTCTTTGACAAGAACGAAGGAATTGCCTTTATCGTCAATGCGGTAAAGAAGTCCTTCCCGAACGCAATTTTTTACGGCATGGACGGCAAATTCCACACCGAAGCCTGCCGCGAACTTGCCGCCGCAAACTGGCTTGCCTCTGTTGCCTATCTGAAACAGCAGTATCCAAACGGTATGATGCTGGATATCGGAAGCACCACCGCTGATATTGTGCCGTTTGCCGATTTCGAAAAGCTCATCGGCATGACCGATACCCTCCGCCTGCAGGCAGGATATCTGGTCTATACCGGAATGCTTCGAACTCCGGTTGCAACACTTGCATCCGAGGCAGTAATTGATGGAAAGGTTACACCTTTCTCTACTGAGTACTTTGCCTGCAGCGGGGATGCAAACTATGTCTTAGGATACATCGGAGATGAGGAGTACTCTGCCGCAACCCCGGACGGAAAAGAGGTTTCCCGCGAGGCATGCCTGCGCCGTCTTGCACGGACGGTCTGTGCCGATTTAGAGGAAATCGGCGAGGAAGGAGCGCTTGCAATCGCAAAAGCATTCTGCAGCGCACAGCAGAAGCTGGTCTGTGATGCGGTGGCGAAAGCAAAAGCCGCATCGAACGCAGACACTATCCTTGTCGGCGGAATCGGTTCTCCAACCTTTGCCCCGCTGGTCGGAGGCATTGATTTAACCGCCGCGACCGGAATTCACGCGGATGCTCTTCCTGCCTATGCAGTTCTCCAGCTTGCAAAGGAGCAGGAATGAGCAAGCCTCTCATTCTTTTAACGAATGATGACGGAGTAAACTCGGTTGGTCTCTGGGCGGCATACGATGCGCTCTCAGAGTTTGCCGAGGTCGTGGTCTCCGCGCCTGCCGTTCAGCAGAGTGCGGTAGGACGTTCCATTTCTATTTTCGAACCGCTTCGAATGAACGAGGTGCAGATTAACGGACATACCGCTCATATCGTAGAGGGCAGACCGACAGATTCACTCCTGCTCGGTCTCTACGCATTAGATATCCATCCGGACCTGGTTGTCTCCGGTATCAATTTAGGCGAGAACATTTCGTGTGAATCCATAACCACGTCCGGAACGGTCGGGGCAGCGATGGAAGCCGCAAACCAGGGTGTTCCTGCTGTCGCATTCTCTCTGCAGATGAACGACCACGGAGACAAATTCACCGACCCGCGGGCACACCGGATTGATTTTTCCACGGCACAGAAAGCAATCCGCGACCTGATCCCGGTTTTCCTGAAGGAGGGGCTGCCGAACGGTGCAGACTTAATCAATGTCAACATCCCGGCAGGAGAAGCAAAAGGATACCGCGTAACCACCCTCGGTTCCCGGCTCTTTGACACCTCCGTTGAGGCACGTACCGACCCGCGCGGAAAGCCGTACTACTGGATTTGCGGAGAGGTCGTTCACCTGAATGAGCATGGGACAGATGTCCAGGGAATCATGGACGGGTATGTAACACTCACTCCGCTTACTATGGACAACACGGCATACCGTGCCTGCGATGCGTTAAAAGATATGGTTGAGAAAATCAACCGCTGACTTTTTTACTCTTTTCCCGAACATTTTTCTGATTTGAATGAACGAAGTGGATGAAAAGAAGAAGTATGCGAGGTTCGAGCGGCACGAAGTGACGCGAAGATTGAGCATGGATTTTTGAACGAAGTTAAAAAAGACATGCGAGGTTCGAGAGGCGCCGAAGGCGACTCGAAGATTGAGCATAATTCTGATTTGAATGAACGAAGTGAATGAAAAGAGGAATTATGCGAGGGGTGGGATTCGAACCCATGAACTACTTATAGACCAGATCTTAAGTCTGGCGCCGTTGGCCTGGCTTGGCTACCCTCGCCCAACTACCTTATTACATTGTACCTACAAGATATAAAACTACGCGGTTGACACCTGCCAAAACCGCCCGGAAATGCCGCAGAGAATCCCATATCTTGGATAGGCGCGGGAAGACGCATCACTGAATTCAAAAATCCAGAGATACTTAAGACCGGAGAAACAAGAACAGAAAAGAAGCGGAACGAAAGTGGTTTGGGGTTAAAAGCCCCGCGCCCAATCGGTTGAACTCACGGCGTATCAGACCGTTTTGTTCGCGATATATGAATAACAATACTATTTCAGTATTAACAAACATAATGGGCTTTGTGAGGGTAAAATACTTTCCTCCAAAGACTATATGTATCGAGATGAGAAATGATAATTGGGAGTAGTACTCTCCAAAATATCATTTTACTCAACCGCGATACGTTCTCCCTCGTTGATTCACTATCAGTACTGATACTACCGATGTGGATTGAGGGAGAGATATTAATACTGATATGTATTTTATTTTTATTCATTATATCACAGCGCCCCATAAAAAATGGGAACGCCAAATATAATTCGCTCCCATACAGCTAATAGTTTCTGCGAGTGAAATAGAACACGACACCAGATTCAAAAATCTAGAAATACTATGCAGACCGATACTGTATAGCAAATACTCCTATAGTGTAGTGGTCAATCATTCCGGCCTTTGGAGCCGGAGACGGCGGTTCGAACCCGCCTAGGAGTATTCTTTTTTGGTTCGATTCTAACATCCGGTTTTGAATAATGACACCTTCTGAAAACAGGGGAAAACTTGCACATCTCCGCTTACTCATCCTGCGGGATAAACTCAGGATTTACCGAATAACAGATTGTGTGCTGTTTTACCTCAGAGATAACCAGACGTTCTTTTGTCAGTTTTCCCAGATGCCAGCGAAGTGTTGATACCGGCATCTGTATCTCACAAGCGAGCTGCTTTCGGGAGATGCCGGGATTCTCTGCGATTATCCGGAAGATACGCTGTCTCTGTGCATTTCTCAGAGCTCTGTCTGCCCCTGCCTGTTCTTCTGTCGGATATTCATCTGCAGGATAGTAGCGGGAAGTGATTTGGGAAACTCTGCAATCCTGCTGAAGTCTTTGCAGATTGTATGCAACAGAGCCGCGGGAATATCCGGTTGCTTTGATAATCTCTGTCTGCGTTGCTCCGGGATGTTTTCTGAGAAATGCAAGGATTTGCATGGCACGGCTTTTTGGATTGTCGGAGAGTTTTCTTCGGAAGTGGAATTGGGAGATACGGTCTGAAGTAAAGAGACCAAGAAGCATAATGATGATTCCAATAATTACAACAATTATTTTTATAGTGGGTTTAACCTCCGAAGGTATGGAGAACCCAATCTCAGGAAATTCCAAAACATAAATGGGGTCATCAGAAAGGAAATACGATAAAAGAGGGCTCTCTGCTATGAACTCTTGTAATTCTTCCGGGATTATGATGTCAGACAGCGTAAACGATAAAATGCCGTTTGTATATCCTGCCGCAGGCATCACAAAGAACGCAGAGAAAATCAGTACCGCAAGAAACAACCGCAGGCGCATTCTGTAATTCCTATTGCACGAACAGATATATAAATTCTCTAAGCATTTTCTAACACATCAAAAGACTCCAACAAAAAAGAGCGGGTAGAACCCTTAGTTGATTAGCTCTCTGCCTCCTTTTGCGGAAGTTTGTGCGGAAGATACCGCAGGATACAGGCTGCCGCCGCACCCGGAATACAGCCAAGGAGATAGGTGAATGCCGCGTGGGATGCCATATCCGGATGCCAGAAAATCGAGACAATAATTCCCGCCGCCGCCAGACCCACAGCCAGACATAACAGAACAATGATAAGAACAATTCCGGAGGTCTTCGGTCTGGGGTTTTCTTTAAGATATGAGGGATTTTGCTCAATGAAAAATGATCCGGCGAGGACCACAATTTCGACAAAAAATCCAATAACAACTGTTGCCGGATAGAAGAACTCGCCAAGAGACGGCGCGGTTTTCTCATAGACGGTCAGCAGCTTCCCAACACCGAAGAACAGTACCATAAGTACAACATGAACGGAGTAAAAGACCGCGTTACTCACCGGCTGCTTTGGTTTCTTTACCGGAACTGTGGTGTTCATGAGGTTCATGAAATATACTCGGCGGTTGTTTGATATAAAAAGATTGAGCAAAATCTGACAGATTCAGTGCCTGATATTCCATGTAGAGGAATAGAGCATATTTTTGAAGAAGACATCACCTCAACGGGTGGCTCCGGATCGTAAGCCGCCGCCTCGCACCACATTTTATCATAAAATCGTCTTAATCTAAGAATAGGAATCTAAAAAAGTGATACTTTGGGCTGGTTCAAACCGCCAGCTCTGGATATTTCACTCAGGCATCAGCAGTATCTGAAAATGCCGCAATTCTCGTCTTTACATTTTCCTGCAGATTGGCGTAGTACAAACCATAATCATAACCATGATAACTCTCAGGTCCGAACAGCTCATCGGCCGGTGCAGGAATCGCATACACGGCAGGGTCTGCTGTACTGCAGACGACAACGCCGCGTTCCATATCTATCTGTGCATCCGCAAAACCATCGACGAGTTCACCATCTATATTCAGTGAACCAAGATTTTCCGAAACATCCGCATATGTCGTATCCCGTTTCCAGTTAAGCGGATTTATCGAGACAGCACCTTCTGTCACAACCGCATTGTGCTTCCCATTGTTTCCCGGACCTTCGGTATTGTAGGAGATAACAACGCCAATATCATCTGCCCCCTCGGCAAATTTCAGATGAGGAT
>JAGARL010000246.1 GCA_017622255.1 Methanocorpusculum sp. | reverse complement strand
GTGATTGTGACCTTTACTTTCTTAATCTAACCATGAAGTGGAAAACTGATACCAACAAACGCGATGATGCGGCAACGTCTGTTGTCGGCGAGATTCTGCTGATGGCCTTGGTCATCATTTTAGTTTCGCTGTTTGCAGCGTCCGCTTTTGACCTCCTCCCGGGAGACCGGCAGTCGGTGGTTGATGTGTCGATGTCGTATGACAAAACAAACAAACTACTCTCCTTCTGGCATAAGGGCGGAGACTGGATTGACGGCGATGACCTGAAGGTGACGCTGACGGCTGCAAACGGACAAAAATACACCCCCTCTGAAAAATATCTTACCGATTATCAGGGAGTGGACAAACTGGTCTTCGACCTTGGCGGATGCTATACGGTGAAATTTGACACCATACCGGATGGAATCGTCAACATCCGTCTGACCTCACCTGACAGCGTGCTGTACGCCTGGGAGGGAATCTTATGAGGAAAAAAGACCTGAGAGAAAAGGACGATGCGGTGTCTCCGGTCATTGCCGTAATGCTTATCTTAGCCATTCTTGCAACCTGCATGGCTGTGTACACCACAACCTATGTCCCGGGATTGAAACAGCAGGATGAAATCACCCACACCGGCGAGGTGAAGCTTGCCTTTATGCGGTTTGCCTCAGACATTGACAATGTCATCGCCCAGGGAAAGCCTGCGGTGTACACCGAGGTTCTGGAACTCGGCGGCGGGGATGTGCCGCTGTCCCCGACAAAATCGAGCGGAACGATTGAGATAAACACGTCAAAGATTGGAACGTATCAGACCGGCTCGGAAACAAAAGACCTGAACGGCATTGCAGTCACCTACACGCCGTCCTTTACCGCGTGGGAGAAGCAGGGATATGTTTACCAGAACGGGGTGGTCTGGATTACCAAAGAGGAAAAAGTGACCCCTGCCGAACTGAAACTGTACACGATACAGAATGGAACGGACAGACAAAACGAGACACTGCAGAAATGGTACCCTGCTTCATCAGCAGATACTGTTATCATCCCGCAGTTCACCGTTGACGAGAATAAAACTGAAATCACCGGAACCTCCACCGCCAAACTCCGGCTGAATGCAACACTTGATGAAACTGAGACTGAAGGTGTTACCGTAACTCTCACCACTGATGGAACACCCAAAGCCTATTCCAAAATCCGCTGGCTCAACATTGAGGTGAGTGTCGAATGAGAGACGATGCAGTATCCCCGGTCATCGGCGTAATGCTGATGCTCTCGATTACCATCATCTTAGCGGCAGTCCTCATGGCATTTGCCGGCGGCATGGCAGACACCAAACCGGCAACTCCCTCGGTTGACCTCTCGGCAGCGTTTGTCAAAAACGGCAGTGACATCGTCCTTTGCGTCTCCCACAACGGCGGAGACGCATTGAATCCGGATGACATCAAAGTCACCGCCTATGTGAGAAATGCGGCCGCAAGCGGAACACCGCTCATCATCAAAGACTTCATCGGGGATGATACCGCCTGGAACGCCGGAGAGACACTGGTAATTCCAAAAGACAAAACAGCCGAACTCCTTGGACTGGCTGCAGAGGCAGTAAATACAGCCGCCGAAACATCCGCTCCGGTTGAAATCGGCATCTATCACATCCCGTCCTCCAACGTCATCTATCATGCAGACATCCTCCTGGAGGCAGCATGAAAAAAGACAATGCAGTATCCGAAGTCGTCAGCATCATGATAATGCTGACCATCACCATCGTGCTGGTATCTGTCGTCGCCCTTACCGCAACCAGCACCTTCGGCGAAACAGAAAAACCCCTCAGTGCCGAGATAACGGCTGTTTCGGTATCCGGAGATGATGTCATCTTTGAACTCATCTCCGGAGAACCCGTCGCCTTATCAGACATCAGAGTCGTCCTCGGCATACGGGAGGACAGCACCAAATCAGTATCCATACCGGGAACTGATTTGAAACCTCTCGTATCCGGGGACACCACTATCTTCCTTGGGGACCGGTTTACTCTCGATATCCCTGATGAATTCGTATCGTCCGACGAACACCTGACCTACCGGTTCTATGACACAACCGACAGACCGTTCTCGTCAGGAGAAATCAGAATTTGATTATCATGAAATTAACCCACATCATCACAACTGTATTCATCGCCCTGCTTCTCTTCGCAGGTGCAGGTACCGCCGCAGAATCACTCTATGAAGGAAGTATTACCGTCATCACCGCAGACGGAACCGCAACCGTCGAAGACGTCTACAAAGCAGTCGCAGACGCCAAAGGCTTCACCTACTCCATTTCACCATGGGGAACCATTGCAGACATCAACGGCATCGCAAACACTGAAACCGAATTCTGGATGACCGACTATGAAAACAACGGAGAAACTCCGGTCTACAGCGTTGCAGACCCGGTAATTGAAGGCGCTGTCATCAGCCTCCACTACGACGTCTTCGACGAAAACTGGCAGCCGCTTGAAACCAAATACACCGCAAAAATCACCGTTGCTGACATCATGACCGAAGAAGAAGCCGCCGCATCCCCGATTCCTGCCCTCGGCATCATCGCAGGCCTTGCCGCAGCAGCCCTCTTCCTTGGAAGAAAAGCATAAAAAAGGAACCCCTTTCCTTTTTCCAAACCCATGAACACCAGACACCTGCTCAGATTTTTTACCCTCCTTCTGCTGGTATCCCTGCTCATACCCGGTATCTCTGCCTCCTCTCCGGCAGTAGAAACCTCGGTTGAAAAGGGACTCTCCTATCTGGAATCCCGGCAGAACACAGACGGAGGATTCATCGAACCGAACACTGGCACAACATCCATCAGTGCAACCTGGTTTGCATCGCAGGCGCTTGTTGCCGCCGGAGAAGACCCGCTTTCTGCCAGATGGACCAAAAACGGCAAAACCCCGCTTGACTATCTTGCCGAATCCCCGGACGGAAAAAGCGACGGAACCGGCGAAATCGCCAAATGGATTACCTTTACTGCCGCCTGCGGAAAAGACCCGTACACCTTCGCGGACTATGATGCCGTAGCCGCCCTGCAGGAGAAAATCAAAGAGGATGGAAGAGTTGGAAACTACATCTACACCACCTACTGGGGAATCTTCGGCCTGACAGCAGCAGGAGAGGATGTCAAACCGCAGATTGCCTGGCTTCTGACTCAGCAGAATGCAGACGGCAGTTTCGGCAGTTACGGAACAGAGACCGGAGATTCCGGCGATGCGGACAACACCGCCGCCTCCATCATGGCGCTTCGGGCCGCCGGCATTCCGGCAGATGACCCGGCAGTAGAAGCCGCAGTACAGTTTCTCAGAGAGGCTATCGAGGAAAACGGCGGATACAACTACGGGTACTACTCAGCACCGAACTTAGCCTCCACTGCCTGGGCTGTGCAGGCATTCTGTTCGGTTGGAATCGACCCCTCAACGGTGAAAAGCAGTGCCGGAAACAGCCCGGTGGACTACCTCTTATCCCTGCAGAAAGAGGATGGTTCATTCAGATACACCGAAACGCTGACCGACACGCCGGTTGGCATGACCGCCCGGGCAGTGGCAGCCCTTTCCGGCTGTGCCTACCCGATTCTGCCGGGTGCGCAAGGGTTTGACATCAAAGGAGGCACTGTATCGGTGACCGCCCCGGAGGATATCCCGCAGGCAGACAAACCATCAGTACCCTCCGGTGCCTGGGAGGAGATTACGGTTACTGATGACTTCGGCTATACGGTTACCATATCCGCACGCCCGGAAAGAATCGTCTCTCTTGCTCCGGCAAACACCGAGATTCTCTTTGCCGTCGGCGCCGGCGACCGGGTGGTGGCTGTTACCGAGTACTGTACCTTCCCGGAGGAGGCTGCAACTCTGCCGGTTATCGGCGGGTATTCGACCATCAATATTGAACGGATTGTTGCCGCAAATCCTGACCTTATCTTTGCGTACCATGGAAACGGAGAAGAGAATATAAACTACCTCAAGCATCTCGGATACAATGTCATCACCTTGAATGCGGATTCCATTGCCGGAACGCTGCATGATATCCGGCTGGTCGGAGAAGCAGTCGGGTGTACAGAGACTGCGGAAAAGCTGGTTTCTGATATGGAAGTCCGGCTCTCTGCGGTATCCGAAAAACTCGCCGGCGTTCCGGAGTCGGAAAAGCCGACCATGGTACATTCCATGTGGACCGACCCCTTATGGGTTTCCGGAAACCATACGTTCCAGAATGAGGTGATTCAGTATGCCGGCGGCATTAATGCTGTTGTCACAACTGAAGGCTGGGGGATTGTAACACTCGAAAAGTTCCTGTTAATTGACCCGGACATTATTTTTGTGGATACCGGTATGGGTATGGGTGAGGGAGCACAGGATGTGCTCAAAAACTACTTCCTGACCGAGCCGCGTCTCAGTACGTTGACGGCGGTACAAAACGGTCATGTTTATGCAGTGAATGCAGATATCATCGACCGCGGCGGACCGCGGCTTGTTGACGGAGTGGAGGCGATTGCCTCTATTGCCCATCCGGAAATTTTCGGTGAGTATGAACCGGACCGCAGTACGGTTTCCTCTCCGGCACCAGTCCTTGGAATCATTGCGGGACTTGCCGCAGTGTATCTCTGGAAAAGAAAAGAGTAGGGGAAAACCCCTGATATTTTTTATCCGCCGGAGACCGGAGGATAGAGGACAATTTCGTCTCCCTCCTCGACGGTAATCTCTGCGGCGTCTTCGGCATCGATTCTTTCGCGGTTGTACATCAGAACGACGTGTTCTTTCAGGTTTTCTCCGTCGAAGAGTTCCTCTTTTGCCGCGGGCACGGTTTCTGCAAACTGCAGGAGGGAGTCCAGAACGGTTGCCCCGTCAGCTGCGGAAAGGGCGGTTTCTGCTCCAAACATTTCGCGGAATTTTGCAAATGCCCGGATGGTGATATCAGTCATATTTATGCAACGATTTCTGCGATGGTGATTGTGAACACTAAGTCCTTTCCGGCAAGTTCGTGGTTTGCATCGATTCTGACGATTTCGTCGTCAATCTTGGTGATGGTAACCGGAATCTGCATGCCGTCGCCTAACTGAATCATGAGCTTGTCGCCGATTTCTGCGGTGAAGTCCGGACCGAACTCCTTTCTCGGGATATCGACCGTCATGTCTTCGGTACGCGGGCCGTATGCTTCTTCGCACGGGATGGTGACGGTCTTGGTCTCGCCGACTTCCATATCCAGAACTGCGGCATCGAATCCCGGAACAACCATGCCGGAGCCGACGGTAAACTCAAGCGGTGCTTTTCCTTCGGAGGAGTCAAACTGGGTTCCGTCAGTCAGTTTTCCGGTATAGTGAACACGAATGGTATCGCCTTTTTTCACAGACATGTAAGTTAGGTGGGTTTTCCAGTGATAAGTTCCTTTCCCCTGTGATTCTGCGGCCGGGTGATTTTGGTATTTGGTATGGGGCCCGAGAATTGGAAAAAAGAGGTGAAGAGTATCTTTCGTCTTACGCAATGGAATCAAGCGTAATTTCAAACGTCAGATACTCGCCGGCAAGGGCTGAGCCGACTAAGGCATAAGTAACCGTCTCAAAATCCGCATCCAGAACCTTCAGGTATGCTCTCTGGTATCCGGAGCCGGTATTAATCGTCACCTGCAGGACATCCCCGGAAGAAACCGTGCTGCCGACCTGTGCTGCAAGTTCTGCGGCAGGAACTGTCTGCAGCATATCATCCGTAATCTCCCCGTACGCTTCCGCCGGAGACAGCCGGACCTTCTTCGTCTCGCCGACCTTCATGCCCTCGACTGCAGCATCAAAACCGGAAATCATCTGGCCTGCACCAACCGTAAACGAAAGCGGCGTCTTTCCGACATTGGACTCATAGACCGTTCCGTCATCTAAAGACAGCGTATAGTACACCGCAACAGTGTCTCCCTTCTCTGCGGTCTCCTCTGCCACACATCCGGCCGCGAAAATCACCGCGGCAAGAAGCAGCAGTACGGCAAACTTCTTTCTCATACCTACTTATTGGAAGCAGCAGAAGATAAGGGTTCAGTCTCCCGGTCTTCAGCAACTATTTATATCATTTTTACCCATATAATTCACATGGTTACTTTTACCTGCCCGAAGTGCGGAGCAGCCCTTCCGGTAAAGCCCGGAACCCAGCTTGCTGTCTGTTCCTTCTGCGGCACTCCCTCCTACATAGACCGGAGAGAAGCACTCTTCTTTTATATCCTGCCGTTTGCAATCGAAGAAACCGCAGCCCGCGGCATCTTCAAACGCTGGACCGCAGGCCCCGCCTGCCCCAAAGACATGGAAGCCTCTGCTTCCGTTATCAGTCTGAAAAAAGAGTACTTCCCGGTATTCCGCTTCCGGAGAACCGTCGACGGCAAAGAACAGGTGTTCTCCCGTCCGGCCCGCGGAACCCTGCTTCCCGGCATGCAGAATGTTGTCATCCCGCCGGGAGATATGCTTATCTTTGACTCGACGGCAAAAGCCGGCGGGGCAGATGTTCTCCATCCGGATATCGCCGTTGACACCTATGTTCCGGAACTTCCCGGAACCCCGATTGACCAGTCGCTGGTGTACTTCCCGATTTATGAACTGAAATACCGCTACGGCGGAATGGAATATGACCTGGTAATCGACGGCTCATCCGGCAGAATTTCGGTTACTAACTCCCCGAAACGCAGTTCCGTATCCTATGTTGCCGTAATGGTCCTCTCCTTCATCCTCGGATTCCTCGGCGTACTCCTTGGATTTATGATAACGCCGGTCTTCTTCGCGCTGGTCATCGTCGGCATCTTCGCCGGAAAAATTCTGGCGCACCGGGTTGTCCGGCGGGAAAAAGCGGCAGGAGGCACTGCATGAGCGGGAAAATTATCGTCTCACTGACCTGCCCCAACTGCGGCGGTCAGGTGGAATCAGAGGAAGGCGAGTCTCTGGTTCTCTGCAAATTCTGCGACTCGGTGTTCTCCCTGACAACCGATGAAGGCATTGGAAAGGTCATGTACCGCTTGGATGTCACCCGCGAAAAGGCGCTTTCCCGTCTGCAGGAGTGGATGAAGGAAGGCCCGAAGGCAAAAGACCTTGCATCCGCCTCTGCGGTATCCGAAGCCTATCCGGTCTATCTTCCTTTCTGGCGTCTGGTGGGACGCGGAAAAGCCTGCGTCTGCGGTATCGAGATTCAGAAAGGCGACAAAGACGAACCGGACCGCAGAATTCCGCATGAATCCCTG
>JAGARL010000245.1 GCA_017622255.1 Methanocorpusculum sp. | reverse complement strand
TATACCATGGCATCCGATACTCCCAAATCAAGTAATCGCATTGTCAGCTCCCGTTTGCTGTGTTCGAGCAGCTCGGTTCCTTCCCGGGAATCACTGCTGACAAAACAGAAAATCTGATTGTCTTCTATCTGTAAGTCCGCCTGTATGTTTCCAAGCTTCACCAGCGGAATCTTTACCGATGCTTTTCCACCCTCGAATCCTTCGCTTTCCGTCTGTAAGGTAACGCGCATACTCTTAATTCCTTCTGCGGTTTCTACCGGGAAATCGAAGCATTCTTTTCCTGCGCATTCTCCGCGCAACTTTACGCCCATCTTTATCTGCTTCAATGCCTTCAAGTCAACGGAAGTCGGCTCTCCGGAGTTCTGCATATCGTCTTCTAAGTTACGAACCGCCTTCTTTAAGTTGCGGTAATAGCCCTCCGCTACCCGTACATCAAAGAGGCTTTCCGTACTGTCTGCACCGCCGGCCGCCAAAAGGGCATCTGTCTCGCTTTCTGCCGCTTCCACCTTCTCATCCTTGCGGAACTGCTTTAAGAGCTTGCCTAACTTTCCGTACATCTCTCCTGTGCCTGCCAAAAACTCCTTTGCCGCCTCTACGTTATTGGCGGTTACCACCAGGCCCAGTCCCTTTAAGAACTCCGGTGCCTGCTCCGCATTTTCTGCGGTCATACGGAGATTCTGTACCGCTTGCTCTGTTTCTTCCGCGGTCGGTGCTGTGTTTTCTTTGTACATTTCATATCCGTCACTAACCGATATATCGGCAATTTTTCCCGGAATCTTAATACCGGAAAGAATTTGCGCATCGATTCTGTTGCTGTTCGGCAACATTTCCCGAACCTTCCCCATGGTCTCGTCCGCCGTCACGTCGATACCGCCCATTTTCGCGGTACGCATAGCAGAAAGAAGATTTCCGAGGGTCAATTCCTTGCCGCTGTCCATCACGGCACCGATGGCTGCTCCGTCGGTCTTTTCCAACTGATTAAACAAACGGTACATACCGATGTAAGCGGTACGCTCCTCCGGAGTCACGCCCGCGCTCTTTTCCATTTTAAATAAGTATCTCGCAAACTTCTCCGTATCCTGCTCCAGGCCGTCCTCCATGCGGATTTCCGCCACTCTGCGGGAAAGATTCTCCACGGTTTCGGTTAACGGATTGATACCTTCACGAATCAAACGCAATGCCGCTGCCGGATGCATGTTCTGAATTAAATCCGTTACCTTTTTATCGTATTCCTTTACTGCGTCCATATTGTTTGCAGTAAGCTCAATGGAGTTATAAGCAAGAATTCGCACCGCACGAAGATTCTCCGCGGAAGCCTCCAACCCAAGGGACTTTAACAGCTCTGCATTTCCCGCAAAAGCGGTATTGATGGAATCTCCAAGGGCCGCCTGCGGTCTGGTTCCCAGCATATCATAAGCTTCTCCCGCACGCTGCATCCTTGCACCGAGACCTGCACCTGCATTTGCCAGCGCTTCCAATGTCACATTCTCTCTGTTTTCAAAGGTGACACCGAGGGTATAACTCGGAGATTTGGACAAATTATCGATATTCTGCATGGTCCTGCGGAACATGTCCTCCATGGAACGGT
>JAGARL010000244.1 GCA_017622255.1 Methanocorpusculum sp. | reverse complement strand
GGAAGAGGAAGTTATCCATATCCGGATCGCCGCCGTTTTCTCTGATGTACTGCAGGATAGCAGTCTCAACAGACACTGCGGCACAGATACCGTCAGCATCTGCGTGGTGGCGGAGGATAATCGGCTGCTGGGTTAAGACTGCACGGCGGACAATCTTTGCGAGCTTTCTCATCTCCGGCCAGAGGGCACGGAGAACCTCGGAGTCAACAAGCGGTTCAACATCTGCCGGCGGCTCTGCACGCTCCTCTAAAGCGCGGTTGATTCTGGCTCTGACATGGTCAGCTTCCTCTCCGCGGAGGATAATCATATCAGAGACTTCAATCTGGACCTGATTGTTTCTCTTGTTTGCCTCTCCAAAGATTCTGACAACATCGCCTAACTGAACTTCCGGATAGGAGCGGACACCGGCTTCAGTGAATGCTGCGGCATCCTCGGTTCCGGTCTCATCGCAGACGGTAAAGATAGTAGGACCTGAGGTCTGCTTAATCTGGACGACGTCGGCTTCTACCGTGATATTTCTGCCGAGCTTGTTTTTCAGGTCGGAGAGTTTGGAGATGACGACTTTCTTGGAGACGAGTTTGGTCTCGTAGCTTCCCTCATCCATGATAACCTCGCGGAGGTCAATGTTTCCGTTCGGGCGAATCTGGTTGACGAGAACAAGAATCTGGTCGCGTTCCTTCTTCTCGGTCTTTACATTGCTCTTGTGGAGAAGACCTTTGGTCTTATCGTTTAACTGGACGAAAGTTCCAAAGGTTGCAAAACCCTGGACCTTTCCAATGTAGACATTTCCTTCAACAACGTCGTCTACTTCACATCCCGGACCAAGCCGGTAAACTATTTCTGTCATTTTTTTATTCCTCTTCGAACTCTTCCAGTTCTTCGATATCTGCACCGCAAAGGCCGTACAGCTTCTCTTCTCCGTCGCGTCTTCCGCGGGCGACTAAAAGGTCTCCTGCTTTGAGAACAACGTTTCTGCTTGGACGGTAAATCCAGCGGTTTCCGCTCTTAATGGCGATAATAACCATGCCCGTGACTGAGCCCACTTTGCTTTCGGCGAGTGCTTTTCCGTCTAAGGCAGAGCCTTTGGCGACCGTGACCCAGGAGATGACTTCATCAGACTCGCGGACGATGCGTTTGATGATTGGCGGGACGTCAATTTCGCGGATGACGACATCAGCGATGGAACATGCGGCATCCGAGATGGATTCGGCAAAGGAGGACATGTAAAACATTCCGCGCAGGCTTGCGACGTCTTCGGTCTTCTTTGCGGCCTGCAGCGTCCAGAGGTCGAGCTGAAGGCGCATCTCGTCAAGCTCTTCTTCGAGGGCGACGACTTCATTTGCGAGGTCTAAGTTCTCGTGAAGAAGGGCGGAGTAGGCAAGGCCGACAGCAAGTTCGCTGATGTTCTTCATCTCAATCATGAGCTGTGCCGCACGGTCGAGATCGCTGATAGAATCTGCTGCAGCATCCTCGTCAGCCGGTTCCGGCTGTCCGGCAAGTCTGCAGAGTTCGGAGTATCCGTAGTCCGGACCTCTGCCGATTAAGACATCGCCTGCCCGAAGCACTGCGTGTTTGTCCGGGTCATAGATTCTCTGCTGCATGCGGCGGATTAAGATGACGCGGATTCCGGTTGCGGACTGGAGTTTGATGTCTCCTAAGCGAGCACCATCCAGCGGGCTTCCCGGAGCGACAACGGTCCGGTGGGTTGCTTCTTCTGCATCAGGGAGAGCGCGGCGCAGGTTTGCCGGGAAGGATACATGGCGCATGATGTTCTTGCCGATATCTGCGGCATGGTTGGAGATGCGCTGGGATGCTTCCGCAAGCTGTAAGAGGCCGCTCATTGGTTCGGTCTCTTCGATTCTTCTGACGCTCATCATACTGGTGATTCTTGCCTGATACACCAGATCGTTCATCTGCTCTTCAAGTTCGATTACTTCGTCAGCGATTGCGCTGCTTTCAAAAAGCACGGCGGAGTAAGCCAAATCAACCGCAAGTTCGGAGATGTCCTTCATTTCGATTAAGACATCTTTGAGGTTGATTGGTTGATAGTCACGGTCCATAAGTCTGTATCTATTAATGGATTTTCAGAATAGATAACCCTTGCTAACTATTGGATGAATGTATTGAGTTGGCGGTTTCCGCCCGGCTTTGCAGGGGCGTATTTCCTACGCGAAAATCACGCGAAAACCACACGAAAAACGCGAAAAGAAACAAATACGCGAAAACAGACGAAAGACACGAAAAGGGGTTTCGCGTTAAAGGCTTCGGATACACGTCACTTCCTGTTTGCAAGGCTTTGAACGCGTATAGTTTTTTTCGCGGCTTTCGCGTTGGTTTCGCGTTATTTTCGCGTAGGAAATACGCTCTTACAAAGCCAATCAGAAAACACCAAAAAAAAAGAGAAGAAGATTAGAGTACCTTGGACAGGAACTCTTTCAGGCGCGGGTGCTGCGGGTTTGCGAAGAACTCATGCGGAGTGTTCTCTTCCTGGATTACTCCGTCGTTGATGAACATCACGCGGTCTGCGACTTCGCGGGCGAATCCCATCTCATGGGTGACGATAATCATCGTCATACCGGACTCTGCCAGGTCCTTCATCAGGCTTAAGACTTCACCGACCATCTCCGGGTCAAGTGCAGAGGTCGGCTCATCGAAGAGCATGACATCCGGGTTCATCGCAAGAGAGCGGACGATAGCAATTCTCTGCTGCTGACCGCCGGAAAGCTGCTGCGGTCTTGCATCTGCCTTCTCGGAAAGACCGATTCTTTTCAGGAGCTCGTCAGCCTTCTTCGATGCCTCTTCCTTGGACATCACCTTCAGTCTGGTCGGGGCAAGCATGATGTTGTCCTTGACCGTCATGTTCGGGAAGAGATTGAACTGCTGGAACACCATACCGATTTTTTCCCGCATCTTGTTGATGTTGACGGATTTGTCAGTAATATCAACGCCTTCGAAGAGAATCTGGCCGCCGGTCGGGACCTCAAGCAGGTTTAAGGAACGCAGGAACGTGGACTTACCGCATCCGGAAGGTCCGACGATGGCCACAACCTCTCCTTCACTGATTTCCGTATTGATTCCCTTTAAGACCGCGTGGTCTCCAAACGCCTTCTGCAGATTCTTTACCTGAATTAAAACCTCACCCTTAGCTGGCATTTAACTTCACCTCCAGTTTCTTGACAAAGTG
>JAGARL010000243.1 GCA_017622255.1 Methanocorpusculum sp. | reverse complement strand
CTGTAGGTGGAAAGCGGAATGTCGCGAAGGGCTTTGCCGATTACCGTCTTTGCAATACGCTCCGCATGTTCCGGATTTTCTGCGGAGAAAACCTTCATGGATAAAAGAAGTCCGACAAAACCGGTTCTGGCAACGACCATTCCCGTGTCGATTTCCCGCTCGCAGTACGGGCAGGGGGTTGTTAAGATATCAACGTCTACGAATTTTGCCGACGGCTGAAGGCGTTTTCCTGCTTCACTCACGGCGATGCCGATGGCGTCAGGAACAGAGGTTACGTCCTTGACAATCCATGCAGCTTCCAAGATTACCCGATAATCCAACATGGTCTTCACGATAGTTACGGTATATATTGTCTATGATAGTAGATAATCGTTCGGGGGAAGATACGAATAAAAAAAGAAACGGTGAAAAATCACCAGATATCATAGTGTGCATGCTCTTTTGCATCCATCCGCTCAGGGGATGCATGCGGCGGCATGCCGATTCCAACCGTCAGGATAACAGCAGGGCGCAGATGGGTGGGCAGGTCAAGGATTTCTTTTACCGCTTCATCATCAAACTGACCAACCCAGCAGGTATGCAGACGGATTGCGTGGGCTGCAAGCATCATGTAGGTCGCAGCAATCGTTGCATCCTGCAGTGCGTATAAAATTCCGCGGTCACCGTAGCGGGACATCGAGCGGACATAATTTGCACAGACCACAAACGCACAGCCGGAATCAAAAATCTGATGCTGACCGCCGGAAGCATCAGTCAGCTCCTCTAACTGACCGTCATCCGTTACGATAACAACATCCCATGATTCCAGATTTCCTGCAGACGGCGCAGTCCTGGCAGCGGCAAGCAGGTAATCCTTCTCCTCCTCAGTAATCCCGCCTGCCTCATATTCGCGGACAGACCGGCGGGATGCAAGGAAGGACTGAAACTCCGACGGATCCATTTAGAGCAGACCTTCAGCTGCAAGAACCTCGAAGGCCTCAACAGCGGCAGTCGTAATCGGAATCATGGCTGCACCGGAGTTGTCGGATGCAAGACCGAACTGGTTTGTCTCAACCAGACCGATTACCTCATCAAGGCCTTTTGATGCGGTTAAGAACTCCTCACAGCCGGTTGCAGCGGCCGCGGATTTGACCTCAGCATTTAACGTGTCAAGGAGCGTTACCAGCATATATTTTGCTCCCGGCTTGTCCTCCTTCTTTAAGGTCGGAATCGTCGTTAACTGGTGAGCAATCATCATGATATCGAGCTTTAATCTCTCGGCTAAATGATACTGTAAAAGTGCCTGTTTGGGAGTTAATGTCATACCTACATGTAGGCTTTTGAAAAATATAAAGAAGCGTGAGATGCTTATCTCAGCATCTCAGAAAGTTCTGCCGCAAAGGCATTCATCTGCAGGTACTCATTCTGTCCGGCACGAACAGCAATGTCAGCCCGCGAGAACAGAAGGGCAATATCAGGCGTCACATAGGGGCGTACACTCTTTCTCAGAAGCGAGAGAACATCGGCAGCAGTCAATCCATACTCAATCAGCAGGTTCTCGCAAATCTGCCGTCCCTTGTCTGCATCTCCTGAAGCCATTGCACGAATGCAGGCATCAGCCATACACCCGGTTTCCGTCTGGGACAGTGCAAGCGGGTCATCTACTCCATAGCAGGCGGCAAGTTCAAGCCACATTACCGCCTTTCGCACATCACCTTTTGCACCGAGCACAATCATCTCCAGCATATCCGAAGACACGCGGTCGCTGCATCCTTCCACCTCTAAGATGCGGGTGAGGTGAGCGAGCATCATCTCATCGTCAATCGGGAGGAAGTAAAGCGGCACACAGCGGGAGCGGATTGGATCAATTAAGGAGGCAATGCTGTTGGTCACAAAGATGAAACGGCAGGTCTGGCTGTACCGCTCCATAATCCGGCGAAGGGCTGCCTGGGCATCCTTCGGTAAATCGCCTGCGCCGTCAAAGATAATCAGCCGGAAGGGTGCTGAGAGCGGCTTTAAGGAGGCGTGCCACTTTACAATGTACTTGAAGTTTGCAAGAACAGATTTGCCCTTCTGATACAGATGGGCAAAGCGTTCGTTTTCCGCAAAGTACGTGTGTCCCTGCGAGAACATCACGCTCACCGGAAGAACAGTGGTGTTCTCTGCAGGAGACTCCGTGTAGAAGTTCTGCGAAAATATCTCCAGAGCCGCGGTTTTTCCAACACCGCTTCTGCCGATAACCATTAAGTGCGGAAGGTTTCCTGCTTCCGCATATGCCTGCAGCTGTTTTGCCGCGGATGGCTGACCTAAGAGTTCCTCGAAGTTCTGCGGACGATACTTTTCAATCCAGAGCATGGTCTAAGAACTCCTTGATGTCATTGACTGCCGCCTGCAGAATTGCACGGCTGTCAATCTCCGGCATCTGAGAGACGCCGCCTGCAGCTTTGAGACGGCGGCATTCCTCTGCGATGTTCGGGAGAGCACGGCGGACTTCATCAATAATCGGAAGCGTTGCCATCTTAGACGTTCGGTCAATCGGATTTAAGTCAACGGTGATGACGATTTTGCCCATTCCAACCAGCGCTTCACAGCGGTCTCCATCCTCTAAGGGGACAAGGACAACGTCTGCAGAGCCGATTCCATCCGGACAGCAGAGTCCTCGGTCATGCGGAAGCGGCACACAGCGCTCGACCTCTCCGCGGTTGACAACACAGCCTGCCTCTTCGAGAACCGCGTTTACCTTTTTCAGGCGCTCTTCGGTCCGGTGGAAAAGATTCACCTCGACCTGTGCTCCGGATGCCTTCTGCAGGTCCGCAATCTCGGCGGCCGCAAGGGCTGCAGTGTTTCCGTTGATGGAAAGGACCGGATGCTTTGCCGCGAGAAGAACAGCGGCCGCAAGTTTTTCTGCAGACAGTGCAGACGCGGATGTTTTTTCACCGAAGAGATAGTCAAATGCCTCTCCTCTTCCGTGCGAGGTGAGGCCTTCGTAAGAGACAACGCCTGCATGGGCTGCGGCTACAAGGTTATCACGGGTTTTGAGCGATTGGTAGCGTGGGTGGCTTTCTGGAATATCAGACATAGGAATCCTCAAGAATTACCGGTCCTGTTTTCGAGACCGAGAGCGTATATACTTCACCAAAACGGGAAAGAACGGTTTCTGCATCAGGTCCGCAGGCAAAAATGCCGTCTCCAAGCATGGTCATGGATGCGGGAACGCCTGACACATCGCAGACGGCAAGAATTTCCTTCAGCCGCGGCGAAAGCAGTCCGCTCTTTTCCGCAAAGGAGCGGGAGTTTTTCATCAGACCTGCGAGGTCATCCGGTTCGGTTTTCGGGAAGGCAGCGCGGACCTTTTCCATCTTCTCCGGAGACGTGATAATATCAGGCGTCGGAATTGCGCCGAAGGAGACGGCACAGATGGGTTCTTCAGTAAAAATCCTGCGGGAGACACCGTCAATTCCGGCAGAAGTCCGAACAACAATTCCGCCGCCGGAAGCTGCCGCAACATCGCCTAATCCGGTACCGTGCCGAACCTCAAAGTCATGCGCAAGAGCTGTTAACTCCGTCTCCGAGTATCCAAGGTCGAAGAGACGGTTTGCCGCATGGTATGCCGCAAGCAGTCCTGCGGCACTCATGCCGAATCCTGCGCCTATCGGCATGGCGGCATCGACGGTAACGGATGCGGAAACGCCCAAGGTCCGCAGAACCTCTTTGATTAACCAGCCGTCAGTATCGCTGTTCTTCACGCTGATGCAGGAGGAGTCTCCTTCCGTCATGGTAAGCGTTACCCCGCGGTTGATGACAATTCCAGCGCCGATACTTCCCGTTGAACCGGTTGTTGTTCCGTCAATTCTCTGGAAGTAGCCGGAGATATGTCCCGGTGCAAAAGCTACAACACGGCGTCCCATATCTCCCTCGCAACGGCATCCTTCTCACCGGAAACGCGGTGCTCTGCGCCTTCCGTGAGAAGGATGTACTCGCCTGTCTTTGCTCCCATGGTCTCCGGATAGTTTGCGGCAACAAGGATAACATCCTCTTCTGCAAGAAGTCTGCGGCCTGCCTCCTCTGCATCCTCGCCAATCTTGAATCCGATAATCTTCGAACCGCGGCCGGACATCTGTGTGATGAGTTTTGGAAGCGGCTTAAGTTCTAAGGACACTGGTTTTCCGGAATGAATCTTCTCCGCAGAGCAGACAGGCGCGAAGTCCGAGATGGCTGCGGCACTGACATAATAATCCGGTGCGGGAAGGCTTAAGACTGCCTCTGCCATATCACTCGCGGAGGTTACAGAGATATTTTTCACACACGGGATTTTTCCATGAATCTCCGTGTTCGAGACAACGGTCACATCCGCTCCGCGTCTGAAGGCTTCAAGGGCTGCT
>JAGARL010000242.1 GCA_017622255.1 Methanocorpusculum sp. | reverse complement strand
TAATATGTTTGGGAGGTAATTTCAAAGATTATAAATAGGACTAGATACAACATTATTATCGCACAAGCGCCTTTATAGCTCAGTAGGGAGAGCGACAGACTGAAGATCTGTATGTCGCCGGTTCAATTCCGGCTGAAGGCACTCCGTTTTTCTTAGAATTTGCTTGAAATTTTTGATAATATTTTCATGCGCATGGAAAACATAAATATTCTTCCCTGATAACGAATAAGCATGTCTTCCTATAAAGAGGATTTTCTCGCATACTTCTCGATTGGAAAATCCCATCTTGCCGGAATCCTCTTCTGCTGTGCAGTCGCACTTCTTGCCTTCCTGCTTACCCGCGGAACCCTTTTTGACGGCGGAATGCAGATTCTGCCTGCAGAACTGTTCCTCACCAATCCGGTATTTGTCTTCCTCTCCAAAGTAGGCCCGATTGTCTTTGCACTGATTGTCTGCCTCTTCATCAACGTGAAGTGCTTCAAGGCAGGAGGCTCCTATGCCGGAAAATTCATTCTGCGCCTGGCAATCATCCTGATGGGAGCGCGGGTAACTGCTGATGTTCTCATGACCGCATCCCTTCCGGGAGTGATAAGTATTCTCTGTGTCCTTGCCGCAACCATCTTCTTTGCGATGAAGTTCGGCAAACTACTGAAGAAGCCCTGGGATGCCTGCGCGGTTACCGGAAGCGGGACCGGAATCTGCGGCGTATCCGCAGCCCTTTCTGTTGCTTCGGTTATCAATGCCGAACAGAAGTATGTCCATGCGGTTGTCGGCATCATCAGTCTGCTGGGACTTGCCGGTGTCTTTATCATCCCGCTTCTTGCCTTCGGATTCGACATGACGGCTGCACAGGCAGAGGTATTTATCGGCGGAACCCTGCATGAAATTGGAAATGTCATCCCGGCAGCCGAACTCTACACTGCCTTAGGCGGAGCGGATGTCGCCGCGCTTGCCCTTGCATACAAAATGATTCGCGTTGCCATGCTGGTCGTCGTTGCCGCAGTATTTGCGCACCTTGTCCGGAAACGCTTCGCCAAAGAAACAGCAGAAAAGCCCCGGCTTCAGGGATTCTTAATCCTCTTCGTCGCTGTTGCGGCACTCATGAGTCTGTTTATCCTCCTCGCCCCGGAGGCTGGACGGGCTGTCCAGGGAGTTCTTATCAACACCTCGGTAACCCTTCTGACTATTGCCATGGCAGGCGTCGGACTTTCCATGAACCTGAAAGAGACCTTTGCGGTTGGAAAAACCCTTCTGCCGTTTGCATCAGCCGTATGGCTTGTACAGATAATTCTGATGCTGGTCTTCATCAAGCTCTTCGTATAGAAGAGCGCCTCTTTTTTATCAGAGAAAAAAAGAAAAATTATGCCTTGAGAATGGCAAGTGCTTCTTCAACACTCTTGTTCTCAACGGTGATTGCATAGATTGCGTTGCAGAACTTAACAGCTTCTGCAAGGGACTTCTGGTGGATGTTTCTTCCGGTTGCGTTGCCTGCAGCGCCGCCGACGTGAATCTGGTCATAGAGTTCAGCTAAGAACTTCTCTTCAGAGGTAGAAGAACCGCCTGCACAGACAACCTTGGTTCTGCCTGCTGCCTGGACTGCCTCCTGCAGAAGCTCAGCACCGGACTTTCCATCCTTCTTTGGTGCGTTTACTTTGACGAAGTCACTGCCGAGACATGCGGCAACACCGGCAGCTCCGGCGATTAAGTGCGGGTCCTTCTCGTCTTTGACTGCCTTTCCTCTCGGGTAAATCCAGAGAACGGTAACCAGGCCGTGGAAGTGTGCATCGTTGATTAATGCTGCGGCCTCTGCAAGCATCTCTGCTTCGTTTTCACTGCCGAGGTAAATGGTGTATCCGATACCGGCAATCTTTACATTCTTCTCAGCACAGATGTCCACTAACTGTCCGACGCTCCAGAGCTGACGGGAAACCGGGTCTTTCTGGGAAACGCCGACTAAGTGAGTCTTGGAGTTCATCTTCACGAGATACGGAACTTCCGGGTAGTCCATTGCGTAGCGTGCGATTAAGCCGAGCTGGGCTGCAAAGACACCAATCTTACCCTCGGATGCAATACGGAACAGGTGCTCCGGGTCTCCGTCATCTGCCGGGATTCCTTCTCCGTAGAAATCATCGTTTAAGTGTTCCATCTTCTGGTCGCCGGCAAAAAGCATCAGACGGCCGGAACCCTGGGTAATTAAGTTATAGTTTGCGAGATAGACATCACGCATCCCTTCCGGGACATCTAAAGGTACTTTCACATCAGACATACGTTAATTATATGTTGTTTTTACGATATCTAAATCTATCTACTCGAAACCCCTCACGGAGTGGGAAAAAAGTGTTATGAGCGGAAGTAGCCGATGCCTTTCGGCATGTCCTTTACATTGGTAAAGGTCTTGATGTCATCCGCATTGATGATGAAGGTAAGGGTTGGAATGGTACAGCCGAAACTGTGAGGACGAATCCAGTAGGAGTTGTCCTGATTGTCCAGTGCGGCATTGGAGATGGTCAGAACCGCATAGTCACTGTTGACATAGGTAAATTCCACATCCTGAATGCTCTCATAGCCCTTTTCCGGGTACTGGAGAACCCCTAAGACCCGCTTCTTTAAATCCTGTTTGCCGAACAGATAGACCAGGAAGGAAATCCACGGCTCAATCCGGTAGGTTACAACAATCTCCGCATCCATGTTTTTCATGGTGTACTCGACCGACTGCACCTGCAGATATCCGTACCGGTTCTCCCCGTTTGCAAGCGAGACATAATCCTCGCTTTCCACTGCCGTTAAAAACGGCAGAGAAAGCGTGCCTGCGGCTGAGACTGGAAGAGTCAGGAACATCAGCGCTGTCAGGATACAGAGAACCGGATAGAATCTCATGATTGTCCTACTATTTGTCACGATTATAGATATAGTTTCTCAACACCGGATGTCCACATCAGTGAATGTGTCTCCGTCAAACAGACCGCGCGGGGTGATTTTCAGGTGCGGGACGACGGTCAATGCCATAAAGGAAAGGGACATGAACGCTTTTTCGTCCGCTCCGGTTTTTTCGAGGGCGGTGTGCAGGGTTTCCATTTCCGCACAAACTTCTTCATACGGTTTGTCCGTCATGAGTCCGCCGACCGGAAGGGAAAGCACGGTTACCTCATCTCCGCAGACAACAGCCATGCCGCCGTTTGCATCAGCAACTGCTTTGACAGCCGTTAAAATCTCGGCGTCCGTTGCTCCCGCGGCAATGATGTTGTGGGCATCATGTGAGACGGAGGTTGCAAGCGCTCCGCGTTCAATGTTGAGGCCTTTAATCAGTCCCAGACCGAATCCTTCTGCCCGGTAGCGGTCAACGCAGAGAATCTTCTGCAGACCAGAGACGGATGCTTCCATCTCCCGGCACTCGGTGATGATTTCTCCGGGGACGGTTTCGATGACTTGCAGTTTTCCTGCAGGAAGCTGCATTCCGGCTTCATCCGGCATCCGGCAGGAGAACGGCGGGAATGTAACGTCCTGCTCTGCTTTCTCCGCCTTTCTGATGACAGACAGCCCATTCTTGTATACACGGGAGACGGCAAAGGTCTCACCGTCTTCTAAAATGCAGAAGTCGGCAGCCCGTCCCGGTGCGAGAAGGCCTCTGTCATGCAGACTGTAGTACTCGGCGGCGGAAAGCGTTGCAAGGCGAAGTGCAAGTTCCAGCGGCATGCCGGCGGCAACGGCAACTCTGATACAGTTGTCAATCGAGCCTTCGCGGTCGATGCTGTCTACGTGCCGGTCGTCTGTTGCGAAACAGCAGCGGGATGCAGTCTCCGGGGTGACGATTTCTGCAAGGGCTGCGACGTTCTTTGCGGCATCTCCTTCGCGAAGGAAGATGTACTGGCCAAGCAACAGTTTTTCCTGTGCTTCCTCTGCGGCTGTGCATTCATGGTCACTGGCGATACCGCGGGAGATGTACTCGCACAGCGTCTCGCCGGTCAGTCCAGGGGCATGTCCGTCGATTCTTGCAAACAGGGAAAGTTTTGCGGATACTTCCGCATCGCCGAAGAGAACACCAGGGACGTTCATCATTTCGCCGAGACCAAGTACCTTTGGGTTTTCGGTGTAGCGTTTCAGGTCCTCTGCGGAGACAACAGCACCGCCGACATCTGCCGGCGTTGCCGGGACACAGGACGGCACCATGAAGAAGATGTCAGCCGGAGAGTACTGTGCATCTGAAATCATGAAGTCGATGCCGTCTGTTCCGGCAACGTTTGCAATCTCGTGCGGGTCGGCGATAACAGTTGTTACTCCGTGTTTCAGGACGAGTCGTCCAAACTCGGACGGTGTCAGAAGGGAGCTTTCGATGTGGACATGGGCATCAATTAATCCGGGAATGACCCGTGCCCCTGCCAAATCAGTGACGAAGGTACCGGCAATACTGCCTGGCGCTCCAACGGTTTTGATTTTTCCTTTATCTACGGAAAAAGAAGCAGGTATCCAGGTACAGGATACCGGATTGAAGAGCAGTGCATTATCAAAGATTCTCATGCTATCTGGATAGTCCGGATAAATCCGGCGAGACGTTTTGCGTTCTCCTCGTAGGTTGAGATGTAGATGAAGATTTTGTACTCTCCCGGTTCCAGCTCAACCGGACACTCGGATAAGGTGTTTCCCTTGCGGAGTGTTTCGGTAAAGGTGAAGGTGTCTTCTATCTGGGTTGAGGAGAAGATACTGTTCTGGCGGAAGATGTTGTACTGAACCCAGACCTCCTGCGGAGTGTCTTTGGTGTAGGAGATAGTGGTCTTGAGTACTCCTTCATCATAGACCGGGGTGTCTGCATCGATTCCTCCACCTCCAGAGAAGAGGAGAAGAATGATAATCAGTCCTGCAAGGAGGATGGTCAGTCCGCCAATCAGAATTGTCCGCGGGTTTATCGGGTCGCGTTCAAGAAAGTCTTTCATGATTACTCGACACGCTCGACCGTTACTCTGACTTTATCGCCGCTTTTTAAGCCGTGGCCCTTCGGGACATCGACATTAAACCAGAGATTTCCCTGCTGAGACATGAGGCAGTCCTTTTCTCCCTCGATATCTGCAACAAATTCGAGCTCTGCAACAATCTCTGCTATTTTATCAGCCATGAGTAAATATAGGGTAACTGTAGGATATTAAGGTTTGGAAAAACAGGGAGTATTGGGAGGGGATAAAGTTCCCTACATCAGCCGCTCAAGCTGCTGACAGGCCGCACAAAGCCGGTTTGCCGTCGGCTCTCCGCACTTTTCACATCTCCCAAGCTCAGTAACCACCTCGCTTTTCGGCATGCGGGAGAGCAGTTCCTCCTGCCCGTCTGCGATGCGGGTAAGCGTTCCCGGCTTTGCATACTCCAGTTTTCCAAGCCAGGTACGCACATCCTTTCGCAGAGCATAGCGGGTATAGGGGCACTCTGGAAGCAGGACTAACAAATTATTGCAGAGACCATACGCGACGGTTGCCCGCTCGCTTGAACGGCACAGCGGTTTTATCCGCGGGATAAACAGCTCCGCAGAGTTCGAGTTAAAGGATGCCGTCGCCCTTGTTACATCGCCCCGGAGATAGTTCATCACCACTGACTGTGACTCATCATCCAGACAGTGCCCCGTGGCTATGGAATCCGCATCCATCTCCCGTGCGGCACGGTTCAGTGCCCGGCGGCGCAGGGTTCCGCAGACCGAACATGCCGCCTGCGGGGAGTTTGCAAGAAGCTCATCCAGCGTCTTTCCGCAG
>JAGARL010000241.1 GCA_017622255.1 Methanocorpusculum sp. | reverse complement strand
TGGACCGAGCGGAGCTGTACTCCCGAAGAGACGCTTGAACGTATCGAAAAATTCGTACCGGACGCAGGAATTACCCGTGTTGCCGATATCACCGACCTTGACCGGATTGGAATTCCGGTTTACTCCTGTATCAGACCTGCCGCCGCCGAAGGGGCAATCTCTGTCTATAATGGAAAAGGCGGAACGGAAGCAGAGGCAAAGGTTGCCGGAATCATGGAAGGAATCGAGCGCTACAGCGCAGAAGCTGTTCCCCGCGACCTTGCGCCGTACTCCTATGCAACCATGCGGCTTAACGGGGAAAAACCGATTGACCCCGAGTCCCTGATTCTGCCGGTCACAACCGATTCTACGCAGGAGATTCCATGGGTAAAAGGCTTTGACCTGGTTGATAAGGAAGAGGTAAGTGTTCCTTTCTGTGCCGTTGTGCATCCGAATCCATACTATATGCCAACCCTCTTCCGTTCCAGTTCCAACGGCGTTGCTTCCGGAAACACGCTGGAAGAGGCAATCTTTTACGCATTAACTGAACTCATCGAGCGTGACGCCTGGTCTCTTGCCGAGGTTACCAGAAACACCGGAAAGAAACTGACCGACCTTCCGCCGAAGGTTGCCGAAATGGCGGCAAAGTTCACGGACGCCGGCGTCGAAGTAACGCTTCGGGACATCACTTCCGATATCGGCGTTCCTACCGTTGCCGCGGTCGCCGACGATGTGCAGATGAAGGACCCGCGTCTGTTAATGATTGGTATGGGAACGCACTCGAATCCGGAGATTGCCATGATTCGGGCACTGTCCGAGGTTGCCCAGAGCCGGGCAACCCAGATTCACGGCGCCCGCGAGGATGCAACCATTGCCCAGTTCCGCGAAATGATGGGCTACGACCGCGTAAAACGCATGAACGCCTACTGGTTCAAGGGTGATGAGTACGAGCCGGCATCCGAGATTCCCTCCTGTGCCACGGATGACTTCAAGACTGATATTGAAGAGATTGTCTCCCGCCTTGCCGCGGCAGGTCTGGACCGGGTAATCGTCTGCGATTTAACCGATCCGGAGATTCAGATTCCGGTTGTCCGCGTAATTGTGCCGGGACTGGAATGCTTTACCATCGACAACGAAAGAAGAGGCCAGAGGTGCCGGGATGCCGAATATCGTCATATTCGCCGCGCCAAGTCTTCAGCCTGAAGAAGCCCGCGGGTATCTGCCGGATGCAGATATCAGACCTCCTGCAAAACGCGGGGATGTAACAGCCGCGGCTGCCGCGGGGGCTGAGGTAATTGTTATCATTGACGGGGTGTTCTTCCAGAATGAGTCCGTAGGCCACAAGGAGATTTTAGCAGCTCTCCGCTCCGGGGTGAAGTTCTACGGCTCTTCTTCAATGGGCGCTCTGCGTGCCGCTGAGATGGAACCGTTCGGTATGGTTGGTGTCGGTAAAATCTTTGAGGCATACAAGTCCGGAAAGATTGTAGCAGACGATGAAGTGGGACTGCTCTATGATCCGGAGTCCGGCATGGCGCTGTCTGACCCGATGGTAAATATGCGGGCAAGCTTTTCCCGCGCTGTTGCTGAGGGCTTCCTCTCCGCGGAGGAAGAGGCAGCACTTCTCAAGACCTGCAAAGGGATTTACTATCCGGACCGGACCTACCGCCGGGTTGTAAAAGAGTCTCCGCTTGATGAGGAGAAGAAGAAGGCGCTGCTTTCCTGGCTGAAGACGAACGCGGTTGACCAGAAGCATGAGGATGCCAAGGCCTGCCTTGCACTGGTGAGGGATACGTATGTCTGAGCGCTACGCACGCCAGATTCCGCTGATTGGAGAAGACGGCCAGCATCGTCTTGCCGAGTCAACGGTCTTTATCGCAGGGGCAGGCGGTCTCGGCTCTCCGGTTTCGATGTATCTGGCAGAAGCAGGCGTCGGCGAGATTCGGATTGCGGATTTGGATGTAATCGAAGAGTCCAACTTGAACCGCCAGATTCTGCATCCGGCCTCGCGCCTTGGAATGCTGAAGGCAGAGTCTGCCGCACAGACGCTTTCCGCGCTCAATCCGGAATGCCGGGTTGTTTCTTTCGCAGAAAAGATTGATGCGGATTCTGTCTTCCGGATGGCAGACGGCGCAGACCTTATCATCGACTGCATGGACAACTTTGAGACGCGCTATACCTTAAACGAAGCATCGCAGAAGCTGAACATCCCGCTTCTCCATGGGGCGGTCACCGGGTTTTCCGGGCAGATAACGCTGGTTGTGCCAGACGAGACGCCGTGTCTTTCCTGTATTTTTCCAAAAGTCGGTCCTTCCTCTTCCGCGCCGATTCTCGGGGCGGCCGCGGGGGTTGTCGGAAGCATGCAGGCGCTGGAAGCTGTCCGCTTCCTGACAGGCAAACCGACCCTTGCCGGAAAGCTTCTGCTCTATGACGGTGCATCGAACGCGGTTGATATCTTTTCGGTGAAGAAAAGTTCGCGGTGTCCGGTCTGCGGAAAAACTGAAAACTTATAGGCTCTGGGGAAAAATAGTAAGGTATGGCAAAGAAACTTACCCGTTCCCCGACCAACCGCTTTTTAGGCGGCGTCTGCGGGGGTATTGCAGAGTACTTCGGTATCCCGTCCTGGGTTGTCAGAGTGGTCCTGATTCTTCTTCTGATTCTCCCGATTCCGTTTACGGGAATTGCCTTGATTCTGGTTTACATTGCACTCTGGCTGCTTCTGCCGATGGGCGAGGTCAAAAAACAGCTTGACCCGAATACCATTGATGCGGAGTTTGAGGTTAAAGAGTGAAGCCGCCGGCTGACCCGAACGATTTAACCGACCCGCCGTTTTATCTGCCGCAGTTTGAAGAGGCATACCGCTATATCATCGACCAATATCATATCGAGCCGCGCGAGATTGGGATTTTCATTCCCTGCGCTGTCCGAAAACCCTACAGCGAAAGCCCGTCGCATAAGCTGTTTCACAAACTCTTCGGGGAGGTTTTCCACGACCCGGCAAAATATCATGTGACGATATTCGGCACCTGCGGCACAGTTCCGGCAGAGCTTGAACTGATGTATCCGTTTGCCCATTATCACTATATGCTTGGAAATGTGAAGGACCAGAAAATCAAGGATGACTTTCTGGAGATTGAGACGCGGCGTCTCATCGGCTATCTGGAAAAGACGAGAGAGACCTACACGCACCGGATTGCATACTGCATCGGGCTTTTCCGGCGTGCTATGGAGGCGGCGGCTGAAGCAACCGGTGTCAAGGTTGAGATTTATCCAACCCAGCCGGTAATTGACAAGCTCTATGATGCGGACTGTCCGTTCCCGGAGGGAAGCCTTTCGATGCAGGCATACCTGGATGAGTTCCGCGCGGCATTAACGGAAATGAGGGAGAGATAATATGGCAGTTCGTGAAGTATCAGTCGTGAGGCTTGATGAAAAGAAGTCGAAGTTCTATGCACATCTCTATGAGATTGACACGCCGGATGATGTGCTGGAGGTGCGGGCAATTCATGACAAGCTCTACAAGAAGGCGGCACACCACTGTTATGCGGTTGTGTGCGGAAACTTTACTGACAGCAGAGCCGACGGGGAAGTAGGCTCTCCGGGACGTGCGCTGGCTGAGGTGATGGAGCGGCATAATTTAGGAAGCCATGTGCTGATGGTTTCCCGTATCTTTGGCGGAATCAAGCTTGGGCCTGCCGGTGTTGCCCGGGCATTCCGCGAGGCAGGAAACGGGGCAGTGGTTGAATATCAGGCGCACCGCCCGAAATTATAAATCCTTTTTTCCCCTATTTTACTGTATGACTAAATCACTTCTGACCTGTCCCGTATCGGGCAAGACCTGTTCTGCTGACGGCTGTATGTGGTGGGATGCTGAGTGGAAGGACTGTTCGGTGCCAGTGCTTGTAAAATATCTTAGGGCAGCGGATGTTCGGGCAACCTTTGACCACAATGTGCCGGCGGAGTTTCTGGAAGGCGAGAGGAAATAATAGTTTCTCCCATTCTTTTTTCCGTACGGTTTTTTTGGTGCTGTGCTTTTGTATGGAAAGTTTCTTATTCTCTAATGGTGATTCTATCCTATGAAGAGAAATCTGCTCACTTTTTTCATCATACTGTTGATTTTGGCAGTGGTTGGAACAGGTATTGCCAAGAATCTGTCTGAAACAGGTTCTGCTGCTGACGTCCCCGATATCATAAAACAGACAAACGGCGGAGAGAAGTGGGAGACGAAAATTGATTACGCAGACCTAGACAACTGGCTTGCCGTAACTGATGCAGGCAAAGATGTGGATGTTGTCTACTTCTATCCGACAGCCTATGCTAAGGAAAGTGAGGATGATTCGGAAGTTGCAGATATTGATGATGCGGGAATGCGTGAGAAAGCACAGAGTTATTTCGAGACCCAGGCAACAGTCTTTGCTGAGGATTGTAATATCTATGCACCGTATTACCGGCAGGTAAGTGCACCGTATGCCCTCACGCTGAGTGAGGAGGATGCAGACGCTCTGCTTCGCTATTCCGCATCACAGGACCCTTCATACGCGCTTGATTACTACTTTGAGCACATCAACAACGGAAAGCCGTTTATTCTTGCCGGACACTCTCAGGGTTCTCAGATTTTAACGATGATTCTTTCCGACTATATGAAAGAGAATCCGAAATATTATGAAAATATGATTGCGGCATATGTCATCGGCTATTCG
>JAGARL010000002.1 GCA_017622255.1 Methanocorpusculum sp. | reverse complement strand
TCGTACATGGAAACAATGCCTCCCATGTACTCAGCAAGTTCTTCTCCGCGTTCCTCCTGTCCGAGCATCTCGCCTAAGGTGAGGTAGGAATCAGCTATGCTGTCCAAGGTGCTCTGGGTGATGAAGACAAACGGAACAGACGTTTTTTCCTGAATATCATCCATCTGTTCTGCCATGTTCTTCTTCGGCTCGCCGACATCAATGATGACATCAATTCCAACCTTTTTGTCCATGGCAATGATTTCCTCCGGGTTCATCGTGGCTTTGGAGCCGAACATGCTTCCGGTGACCGGCAGATTATCTAAGCGGTCTGCAAGGAAGTGGCGTTCGCCTTCCTTTAAGGCACTGGAAATGGTAACGAAGTTTTCTTCACCGAAGGAGTAGAGCACAATCTGGGCAAGAGAGCCGGATGGTGCGACGTTGGTTACTTCTGCCGGGAGCAGGACCTCGCGGCCTAAACTGTCAGTAAAGACTCGGTCTTCTGCTGCGGCTGTTCCGCAGAGGATGACAGCGGCAAGGAACAGGCAGAGGATAACTGCTGTTTTTCTCATACTATGTTGTTTGCGGGATTAAGATAAATAAGTGTGGAAAACAGGTAAAATAAATTAATTGAATTTTGTTTACAATATTTGGAGACATATGCGGGGATAGCTGTGATGAGGATTTTTCCAAAGATGAGACAGCGTATTATCCCTCCTTCTGTATGAATAGACACGAAAACAGTGTTCTTTTCCTGCCCGCTAACAGTTACCTTAAACATACTGCAAATTCAATATATTAGACCAATTATGGCTGACAGCAGTCTTGAAAACGATATATACATTCTGGCACTCCAGAACTCCGTCAAAAACAAAGCTGTCCCGCGAGCAGGGGCAGTCCTTGGAAGCGTTATGGGTGCCCACCCTGAGCTTCGCTCGCAGGCAAAGGAAATCAATGCCCTGCTTCCGGCAATCTTAGCAAAAGTCGAAGCACTCTCTGCCGAAGAACGCGAAGCACAGCTCCGTGAATTAAATCCGGAAGCAATCGAAAAGATGCACGAGAAAAAGGAGCGTATCCACGAACTCCCGACGCTTCCTGACGCAGAAGGCGGAGTTGTCATGCGTTTTGCTCCAAACCCGTCCGGACCGCTTCACTTAGGCCATGCAAGAGCTTCTGTCTTAAACGACTACTATGTCAGAAAATACGGCGGAAAGTTCTACTACAGAGTCGAAGACACCGATCCGAAGCGTGTCGACCCTGAAGCATACGATATGGTCTCCGAAGACCTCAAGTGGCTTGGAATCGGCATCACCGATGTTGTCTACCAGTCCGACCGCTTCGAGATTTACTACGACCTCGCCCGCGAGTTAATCAAACTCGGCGGAGCATACATGTGTGACTGTGACAACGCTGATTTCAGAGACTTAAAGCTCAAGAAACAGGCATGTCCGTGCCGCGACTTATCCGTCGAAGAGAACCTCAAACGCTTTGACGACATGCTGGCGGGAAAGTACGACGAGGGACAGATTACCATGCGTGTCAAGACTGACATCGCACACCCGGACCCGGCAGTCCGCGACTTCGCCGCAATGCGTGTCTTAAAAGAGCCGAAGCACCCGAGAAAGCCGGAAATCTTCGTCTATCCGTTAATGAACTTCTCCGTTGCCGTCGATGACCACCTGCTTGGAATGACGCATGTCATCCGCGGAAAGGACCACATCGCAAACACCAGACGCCAGGAGTACATCTACAACTACTTCGGCTGGAAGATGCCG
>JAGARL010000029.1 GCA_017622255.1 Methanocorpusculum sp. | reverse complement strand
TAAGTCGGCACGGATAAGGATGGGGGAAAGTTCTTTTGTCATGCTTTGAGGTGTTTGAGTGCGTCTTCTACGCTTGCGTCGTTTAGGACGATGTCAGATACTGCTCTGGTGATTCCCACGATGTCTTTGTGCTGGAAGATGTTGCGGCCGATGGATGCTCCTTTTCCTCCGGCATCAAGCGAGTCTCTTACCATGGTTAACATGTCAAGGTCGGAGTCCATCTTCGGTCCGCCGGCAATAACGACCGGAATCTGTGCCCCGCGGGTAACCTCGCGGAAGGAGTCAATGTCTCCAGTGTAGGATACTTTGGCAACGTCTGCGCCAAGTTCTGCTGCGACACGGGCACAGGTCTTGATTGCGTCAACGTCGAAGGAGTCTTTGATATTCGGGCCGCGCGGGTAGACCATAGCAAGGAGCGGCATTCCCCACTGTTCACATTTGCGGGCAATCTCTCCGGCGTTTTCAATCATCTGCGGTTCACTTTCTGCTCCGATATTGATGTGGATGGAGACAGCGTCAGCTCCCATGGCTAATGCTTCCTCGACGGTGGTGACGATGACTTTGGAGTTCGGGTCGGTTCCAAGGCCGGTTCCGGCAGAGAGGTGGACGATTAAACCGATATCCTTTCCGGCGTTTCTGTGTCCGTATTTTACCATTCCCTTGTGCATGAGAACAGCGGTTGCTCCTCCCTCGGCAATTTTTCCAATGGTGTCTCTCATATCGTATAAGCCCGGAATCGGCCCCATAGATATTCCGTGGTCAAGCGGGACGACAACAACACGTCCTGAGTTTCTGTCAATGATTCTTTCTAGACGAATTTGTTTTCCGAACATAATCTATGCTACATGTTATCACGGTTAGCATTTGAATGTTTGCACACGAACCGGGGGGAGTATATATAGTGACAAGGAAAACCGGTTTCAGATCATGCTACATGTTAGCAGCGCGCATGATTTTGGCGATGAGAGGGAGCGGCGGAATATTTATTCTCTCACACGAAATGTATTCATCATCTATGCATATCCCAGAACTTCTCGCGCCTGCAGGCTCTCCCGAAGCCTTAAAGGCGGCAGTCTACGCCGGGTGTGATGCGGTATATCTCGGCGGCAGAATGTACGGGGCACGTGCCTATGCCTCAAACTTCGATAACGCAGGAATTGAACAGGCAGTAGCCTTTGCCCACAGCCACGGGGTAAAGGTCTATGTAACAGTCAACACCTTACTCCGCGATGCCGATTTGAAAGAGGCGGCCGACTATCTGCGGTTCTTATCGGAAGCAGACGTTGATGCAGTCTTAATTCAGGATGTCGGACTGCTGTCTCTTGCCCGCGAAATCGTACCGGACCTGCCGCTGCATGCAAGTACGCAGATGACGATTATGAATCGTGCAGGTGTTGAGTTTGCGGCAGAGAACGGCATCTCACGGGTGGTGCTTGCCCGCGAGGTAACGCTTGCGGATGCCGCAGAACTGGTCCGCGTGGGCGAAGAGATTGGTGTTGGCATCGAAATTTTTGCCCACGGTGCTCTTTGCTACTCCTACTCGGGGCAGTGTCTGTTCTCCTCGGCTATCGGCGGCAGAAGCGGAAACCAGGGAATGTGTGCACAGCCCTGCAGAAAGCCGTACACGCTTCTTGCAGACGGCGAGAGAGTGGCAACAAACGGGGACTATATCTTAAGCCCGAAGGATATCTGCACCTACCCGAACCTGCAGGAAATCTGTGAAAGCGGGGTTGAGTGCCTGAAAATCGAAGGCCGCATGAAAACACCGGAGTATGTGGCGGTTGTGACCTCCATCTACCGCAAGGCGCTGGATGCCGTTGCCGCAGGAAACTTTGAGCCGAAGACCGAGGATATGGAAAACTTAGCCTTTGCCTTCAATCGCGGATTTACCAAAGGATACCTGTTCGGCGACAAAGCATCGATTATGAACTGGGAAAAGCCGAACAACCGCGGGGTGTATGCAGGATATGTGAACGGGGTTGACAAAAAACGCGGCAAGGTCATCGTCAAAATCGAAGGACCGGTTCCGGATACGGGAGACGGACTGGTGTTCAAACTTGCCGGACGCGAGGTCGGCTTTGCCTTAAACAAAGAGCCCTACATCTTCCCGGAAGGAGATGCATACAAGATTCCGGCACCGGAATCCGTTCTTGAAGGAAGCGAACTCTGGATTACCCGAAGACTGCGGACCGAGAAACTGGCAAATGCGATTCTCTCCAAGCCGCCGGCAGGAAAGATTCCGCTCGATATTATCGTTGCAGTAAATCCGGAAGGACATCTGGTAATCATTGGAAACGGCAAGACCGCAGTCTCCGAGATTCCGGTGATGGAGGCAAAAAGCAAACCGGTAACAGCAGAAGCCGTCGAGGCACAGATTCGAAAGACCGGCGGTACACCGTTTGTCATCCGCAGTATTCAGATGGAGTATGACGGAACCGGCTTCCTGCCGATTGGTGTCATCACTGACCTGCGCCGCAGATTCCTGGACGAATGTGCGGCAGCACTGTCTGAAAAGCGTTCCCGCATGACCAGACCATTCCCGGAAAAGGAGACTGGAACGGTTGAGAAGACCGAGCCGGTAATCCAGGTCTATACGGATTCCATCCCCTGTGCCAAGGCTGCTCACTCGGCAGGGGCAGGACAGGTGGTCTATGAAGGATTTGAGGAGATTTACAATCTTCCAACCATCTACAAGCTTCCGCGGATTATTGCCGAGCATGACCTGATGAAAAAGCTCGAAAAACTTCCGGCCTCTGCGGCAGGCGTTATGACGGACAGTATCGGGGTTGCCGAAATGCTGACCGGCGTTCAGCGGTACGGAGCCTCCGGCTTAAACATCACCAATGCCAGAACCGCAAACCTGTTTGGAAAATCCTGCCGCCAGGTCTGTCTCTCGCCGGAACTTTCCGGCAAGCAGATTCTGGATTTGATGAAGCATCTCGCAGGCTATGCGCATCCGCCGCGGGTTGAGGTTATTGTGCAGGGAAATCTTGAGGTGATGATTACCGAAAACTGTATTCCGGCAACGGCCCAGGGATGCCGTGCCTGTAATCAGTCCTGGGCACTGAAGGATAAGACAAACCGGATTTTCCGCGTCAGAACGGACAATGACTGCAGAACGCACATCCTCAATGCCGCAGAAATCTGCCTTATCGAGTATGTCCGCGAACTGTCTGCGGCAGGGGTTGCGGTTATCTCGATTGATGCCCGCGGAAGGTCGCCTGAGTATATCCGCCGGATGGTATCCATCTACAGCCGTGCTCTGGACGGCGGAAATGTGAAGGAGTTAAAAGAGGAAATCCGCGAAATTGCCTCCGGCGGCGTTACCGCGGCACACTATCTGCGGGGAGTATCTGCAGATATTGAAGAGCCGCCGAAAAAAGGCGGAAGGAAATAAGCATTGCAGGATAAATTCCTGTATACTTTTTTGGTTACGGTATTTGGAAAATAACTCCCTAAAGGAGTCAGAAGAGAGAGACAGCAGCCTAAACAGGACTTCGATAAAAAAGTTATTCGATGATTTTCATCATCGGGTAGCCGTTCTCGAACTTTAAGGATGCCTTGCAGGTAGCATCGCCAAACTTCGTCTCGATTACTGCGTCATACATAGCGCCGGT
>JAGARL010000028.1 GCA_017622255.1 Methanocorpusculum sp. | reverse complement strand
TATACATTGCGGCATGCACTATTTCATGACATAATACCTTTTTCATTTCTTGATAATTTAAAATGTTAGATATAAATATAGTTTTACTGATTGGTTCAGCGAGAAACACAATGTCAAGATGAAGAACGTTTGGAAGAAAATGCACATTGTTGTCGGCACTAAGACGAATGTCATTGCCGCCCTGCGGATTACAGACGGTTACGGCTCTGATACTAAGCAGTTCCCCGCCTTAATGAAGGACATTGAAGAGCGGTTTAATGTTGTAATCGTGAGCGGTGACAAGGGCTATACTTCCCGCGAGAATTACAAAATTGCTGACGAGATGGGTATTCAGTTGTATGCTCCGTTCAAGAAGAATACCCGCGTTCCTCCGTCTAATGAGTTTAGCGCATGGAAACGCGCTTATGAGTATGCGTCTGAACATCCCGATGAGTTTTCAGCGGTCTATCACAAGCGTTCAAATGTTGAAACTACGTTCTCCTCCATAAAGCAGAAATTAGGCGAGACGATTAATGCGAGAAATGAAATCGGTCAAATTAACGAGTTATACTGTAAAGCGATTGCCTACAACATTGGAATCCTCATCATGATGAGTTCCGTTTTAGGCATTATTCCTGAGTTTGTGTTGCCCACAAATTCTTAATCTTGCTCCTAAATTCTGTGGGTTGCCTTTTTACTCCTCATTTTTTTGGAGTTTATGGGCAACGCCGGTTCATCATTCAACAGAAACATTTTAAACAAATATGACTTACTAATAGTAAGCAACAGTAATGTTGCGGCACAGACACCACTGTGCCTGGCTGAAACTCATGCACCACACCTCAGCCCCCTCTCTCCGGCATGATATTCTCATGCACGACATACAGATATCTCCCCTGATTCATAACAGCCGGTGAAAATCCGGCAATCTCAATCTTTTTTGCGGAATTAAAAAAAAGAAGAGGATTACTTCCTCGAAAGCAGCCTCTTTCGAATCTCTGCAACCCGCTTTCGGGCAGCCTCGGTCTCTTCCGGCTCGGCCTCAAAGTGAAGCGAGAGGATATCTCCCGCCGCTACTCCGTCGGGCAGTGCCGCAAGCGGAAAGACGCCAAGGGGTATCTCATCGTCTTCTCTTCGGAGAAGCAGGTTTGCGAGGCCATCTTCGATGGAATCAACCGTTACCAGGAGCTTCAAACCTTCACCCCGTTTCCGGAGATGAGAATTTTCGATGCATCATGCGGGGCGTTTCTGACCGTAAACGAGTACTCTTTGCCGTCTGTTGTCACCACCACATCGCCGTCGATGTCCGTCCGGAAAATCTTATCTGCGGTCGTGAACTTTGCAAAGTTCTCGAGCGGCTCGATGTGCGGATGTCCGTAATCATTATCCGCGCCGCAGCTGATAACAACCACATCCGGCGTGACCGCTTTCAGGAATGCGTAGGTCGAAGAGGACGAACTTCCGTGGTGTCCCGCCTTTAAGATATCCGCATCAATATCCGCATAGGTCGAGAGCAGATATTCCTCCGCCTCTGTTTCCGCATCGCCGGTTAACAGATACGTCGTCTCGCCGTAGGTGACTTTTAAGACAATCGAGTTTTCATTCACATCCGCCTTCTTTCCTTTGTAAATCAAATCCTCCGGCGGGGAGAGAACCTCGATACTTACTCCGCTCCACGGAGATGCAACGAAATCACCGTCGCGGACAACCTTGTAGGAAACATCCTCCTCTGCCAGATAGGTCATCAGATTCTCATACGTCTTTGACGTATGCTCGACACCGTTGTCATAGACAACGCCCACATCATAGCGCTTCAGCACATCAAGAGCAGAGCCGATGTGGTCATAATCCTGATGCGTTAAGAGCAGGAACTCTAACCTCTTCACGCCAAGCGAATCCAGATAGGAAAAAATCGCCTCCCGCGACTCTTTTTCTGACGGAGACATCGTCTCGCCCGCATCAATTAATGCATATTTCCCGTCCTTGGAAAGAAGCAGGGAATCTCCCTGCCCCATATCAATCACATGCAGGGAAAACGCATGCTCATCGTCGACCAGAGGAACGAGAGAACTCTCGCCGCTGAGAACACCGGACTCAACACCGTACAGTCCAATTAAAATTACTACAACCAGACCAAGAAGCAGGCTTACTGCTTTCTTCATCTGTTTCTGCGACTTTTTCGACCGTCGTTTCTTAGCCATATAGCTAATAATATGCAGTGTGAATTAAAAAGAGTTCGGGTTGGTCAGAGCCCGATTTTCTCCGCACAGAAGCGGCTGACCGCATCCTGATACTTCTCCGGATGGTTCATCACATCCAGCGTATCAGACGTCCCTACCATCTCGTAAAGCGACCGTCCGGCAACCAGTCCCAGCTCCGGAATCGGTGACGGCAGAAGGGTGTGGATGGGGATCGGTTCTCCGTAGTTTGGATTCGGTACCCATCCGCCTTTTTTCATATAGTAGTATGCCGCACCGTGCATCTCGTTTATCTCGCCGTACTCGGAGGAGAAGTCGGTGGAGACCAGATTTGCCATGACAAGTTCCTCGCGTCCCGGATTAATTGTCACGTGACCGTAACCGGAGGGAATCAGCACCACATCGCCTGCATGCGCCGGGACAACAATCACATCAGTCCGGTCCGCTTTCTGGAGCAGATAATAGGCGTATCCGGAAAGTACTTCGTAGACTTCCGGATAGGAGATTCCTGCCGGATTTTTCGGGTGATAGTGTCCTTTGGTTTTGGTATATTCGCCGTTGATGACACCGGCAGGGATTCTGGTGATATCGTATCTCAGATGGTGCCGTTCAAGCCAGGTATGGTCTCCGTGCGTCTTGTACAGGTCCCGGTACATATAGTAGAGCGGTGTTTCCGGGTTCTGATTCGACGGGCGGACGGCAAATACATTTTCCATATCCGCAACGGTCCTGACCGAAGGCTCCGGAAGCCCAGACGGCCATATTTTGTTCATGCTATATCATGGGTTCTCCAACTATAAGGGGATTCTGCCTAGAGCAAACACTGAAATGCAGAAACGGCATATAGTATCCCATGTCCGGAGCAGAAAATATGGATACCCTGCTTCTCCATTTCCAAAGCATCAGACCAGGCGGCGAGATTTTTGAGGATACAACCGCCGGCGAGCCGGTGCGGGTGACGCTTGGAAAACAGCAGATTAATCCTGCATTCGAAGAGGCGCTTTTAGGGAAAGAAGAGGGGGAGACGGTAACGGTCGTTCTTCCGCCGGAAAAAGCGTACGTGAAGTTTAAGAAACAGTTAGTGGTTCCCATCAAGCGCAAGAAGCTGAAGCTGGAAAAGGAACCGGCGGTCGGCGATATCATTCCGGTTGAGGTGTTCGGGCAGAAGTGCCGGGTTGTGGTAGCCGAGGTGACGCCGACAAAAATTGTGGTGGACGGAAACCATCCGTTGGCAGGCGAGACGATTACGTACCAGATAACTCTGGTCAAAAATCTCGGTTCTGAAGAAGCGCTCTGATATCGGCTGTCCGGTAGTACCGGATATCCGTCATTTCTTTTTTTACGGCAGACGGCAGGTATGCGCCGAATTTCCAGAAGGTGTCCGGAAGCGGCGGGAGTTCTTCGAATGCGTGCGGGTCGTCGGCGATTTCGGCGAGAGCATGTGCTATCGTATCGCCGGCGTCCGGAGATGCGAAGCCGAAGATGCGGAGAGCATACGGGGTGACGCGGACTTCATGCACGCCGGATAGTCTGCTTTTGAGAACTGTTGCCAGCACGCGGTTTGCGGTCTCGCCGGCAAAGGTTGCGGCGACAACCGACCAGCCGTTTACCTCCGGCTCGGTTCGGAGGTGGATTTTTCCCGGGACAATGTCATCCGGCAGGCTTCGGATGAGGTCGTCGAGCAGTTCCGCTTCGGCTTTTGGCAGCGGCAGAAGGGTGTGTCCGCGGGCAATGATTTCTGCCGCCTGGAAGCAGAGAAGCGGGCTGATGCCGCTGCTTCCTCCGCTTCCGCCCCAGAAGGGGCGTTTGATATCGCGGGAAGCAGACGATGGCTCGATGAGAGCACGCCGGTGTGCATCGTCGCGGTGGAGAAGCCGCCAGGTCTTTCCGGTGAAGGTAAACACCCGTCCCGGGTCTCCGGCAACAAAGCGGGCATCCAGCGTACCAACAACGGTGCCGTCCGGAAGAACCGCGAGGTAGCCTCCGGTGTCGTTGATTACGGAAAGCAGTGCCTTCCAGTGGGATTTTCCAAGCTCCGCCTCGGCCTTTGTTCCGGGCAGATACAAATCGCCGGAGCGGGAAAGATATCCCTGCTCTTCTAAGTAGGTGAGTATCTGTTGGATTGTTTCATCCGGGATGTCGGAAAACGCAGAGAGCGCTTTGAGTGTGGCTCGAATCTGCGGCATTCCAAGACCTGCGGTTCGTTTCAGCAGGAGGAAGAGCTGCTGAATGAGGACATCCGCGGCAAAGGATGCCGGATGCAGGTCCTCTGATTTGTGCTGCATGGCACACTCGACCGCAGATACGGCGGCGAGCAGTTCGCAGGGGTTCTGGAGAATGAACGCCATCTGTGCGGGTTTTCCGCGCCGTCCGGTTCTCCCAAGCCGCTGAAGAAAGGAGGCGACAGACAAGGGCGGCCCGAACAGGACAACCAAATCCAAATCACCGATATCAATTCCGAGTTCCAGCGTACTGGTGCAGATAACACATGCCTCCCCGCCGGAAGCAAACGCGGCTTCGGCTTCCCGGCGGTCTTCGGGGCTGACTGCGGAGTGGTGGATGTGCACGGAGGACAGCCGCTCTCTCAGCGGCTCGACCAGCCGTTCGGCAAGGCTTCGGCTCTCGACAAAGATGAGGGATTTTCTGCCGCGGACAGCGTCTGCTGCGGCATCTATGCGGGAGAAGAAGTCCGGGTTTACACAGAAGGTAAATGCCTTTTTGGCGGGCGGCGAGGGTACGCGGACTAACTGTTTTTGCCGCTCCGGCGCGGACATCCAGGAGAGGAGTTCTTCCGGGTTGCCGACGGTTGCCGAGAGGCCAATTCTGATGATGTGTTCTGCTGAGGCAAAAGAGAGCCGGTCTAAGAGACAGCGGAGATGCACGCCGCGGGAGGTCTCAATAAACGCATGGATTTCGTCGATGATAACGAACCGGAGACGCGAGAACGCCTGCTTTGCATCTTTATCCCCTAAAAGGACTTCAAGGGATTCCGGCGTGGTTAAAAGAATGTCCGGCTCTTCTCCGCCCTGAAACTTCCAGCGGTCAGCACCTTTTACATCGCCGTGCTGTACGGCAACTTCAAGCCCTGCCCGGTTCGCCATAGAGACGATTCTCTCCGTCTGGTCGTTGATTAAGGCTTTTAAGGGGGAAAGATAGACCGCGGAAAGTTTTCCGGTCGGTCTTTTGAGAATCGCATCCAGTACCGGGAGGAATGCAGACTCCGTTTTTCCGCCGGCGGTCGGCGCGAGGACAAGAATGTCTGCGCCGGCGGATACAGCGGATAAGGATGCCTCCTGTACTGCGCGAAGTTCATCCCAGCGAAGGCCGGAGATGAGGATTTCCTGTAATACGGGGTGCAGGTCCTGAAAGGTACTCATGTACGGTATACGGAGTTTAACTCTTCGCGGAATTTCTCCTGACTGATGGCACCTGCTCTAAGTTTTACGACGGTGCCGTTTTGGATGTACATGATGGTTGGAATTGAGCTGATGCAGAGTTCCTGGGCAATCCAGCGGTTTTCGTCGGTGTTGCATTTGCAGAACTGGACTTCAGGATACTCTTTTGCGGTTTCTTCAAAGATAGGGGCGAAATATTTGCACGGTCCGCACCATTCCGCCCAGAAGTCAACGACGACGTTTGGTATCTGGAGGGTGAAGGTGTTAAAATTCGTCTCGTCTAAGTGGATGACGGGCTGGGCTTCAACAGGCGGATTTGTCATGTGTGTTTGTTTGCTGTGCGAGGATATGAGGATTTCGCGAGGAGAAAAAATCAGATGTTTTCTCTGCCCGCAATTCCGCGGTAGAGAAAAGCCGCACAGAGAGCGCCGAGAACAGGTCCTACAGCGTAGAGCGGAAACGTGGTCCAGAGTGCATCAGAACCGGCAAAGAGCAGAGCGATAAGGTCAGGACCAAAGGTTCTTGCCGGATTAATCGAGCCGCCGGAGATATTTCCAATGACAAGAATTACGGCAAGCACTGTGCCGCCAATAGAAAGCCCAGCAAATCCGGGAGATGCACGACGGTCCACGGCGACTCCCATAATCACCAGCATCAGAACAAACGTTCCGATAAACTCGGCAAGGAATGCCTGGAAATACGACACTCCAGGAGCAGGTGCGGTCATACCAAGTCCCCCGACAGTCAATGCCTCCATTCCCATAACAGCGATGAGAAGCAGAGCACCGAGCGCCGCCCCGATACATTGTGCAGCACAGTAGGCCGCCGTATCCTTTACCGGAAACTTCCGCACTGCACAGAGGGCAACAGATACCGCAGGATTAATGTGACAGCCGCAGACAGCACCGAGCGTGTAAATCAGGACCATGACGGACAGACCGAAAGCGGCGGCGATGCCAAACAGGTCTCCGCTTTCGCCAAGCATGCAGACCGTTCCGCATCCAATAAAGACCAGAAGAAGAGTGCCGATGCCTTCCGCAAGAGATCGTTTGAGCAAATCCATTATCTGCCTCCAAATGCTTTGGCACACTCCGGGCAGAGAATCCGCGGGACTGCGGTCTTCAGTTTCCGGGAGGGGAAGGGGTATCCCCCTTCCTGGATTTCCACATCAGAGCGGACGATGTGTTCACTGCAGAGTCCCATGCCGCAGACGATGCAGATGCCTACCGCATCACGATCAACACCGTTTTGTTTGCAGACATAGCACTGCATATCTACACCCCTTCGCGGTACTGACAGTACTGGTGGCGCGAGCCGACCAGACAGGCGGTTGCACAGTTCTTGCAGGCGCGAACCGGGGCTGCCGGATTTTCTTTATCCAGGGCGATGATGTTCGTCATCATGGTGGCGGTCACCGGCTCACTGGTCAAAAGACACGGATAATCTGCAAGCCGCATCATCGCTGATGTGCGGACGGTAATCGCACAGGCAGGATAGGCATACCGCTGCGGGTTCATCAGCACCTCATTTTCATGAATTGGGGAAAGGTCAACCGGGATTCCTTCGACTAGCGGACGAAGCGGACTGCCGCTGCCGTTTCTGATGCGGCCTGCTTTATCCAGAATCTTCCATCCGCGGTAAATCATATCCATGAAATCACAGTTATGCAGTTCCGCGGCAGAGCCTCTTGTCGGATTAATCATTACCAGATTGTGATACCGGCGGGTTAAGAGATCAACAATCATGGGGGCATTAAATCCGTCCAGCTCCAGGAGATATTCAGATGCGACGGCAGAGGAGCCGGTTGCCGCATTTAGGAGCTGATGCGGGGAGGTAACCTTGGGAATGGCTGCTTCCAGCGTATTTTTCATGACGGCAGTCACAGATTCGATTACGGCAAAAATGACATCGTCCTTGCACATGTTATACGTGGATTGTGAAATGTGGTGTGCAATATCTCCGACACAGTAGGCAGGAATTGTGGCGATATTTCCGTAATGTACCCCATCATCAATTGCGGATTTGACCGCTGGGAGCATTCTTCTGCGGTACTCCTGCATATAGCGTTTGGCGGAAAACGATTGCATATGCACTTTCCGCATCAGAGATGCCTGCGCTTCCATTGGGTCGCGGTAGATG
>JAGARL010000240.1 GCA_017622255.1 Methanocorpusculum sp. | reverse complement strand
GGTATTGAGACCTGGGCACACGGTATGAAGTCCATGCTCTTTGTTTGTATCGTCTTAATCCTTGCATGGTCCATTGGTTCAGTTATTGGTGAGCTTGGAACTGCACACTTCTTAGTTGACAACCTCTCTGATGCACTGCCGCAGTTTATTGTACCGGCATTAATCTTCATCATCGCAGCAGTTGTCTCCTTTGCAACCGGAACCGCATACGGAACTATGGCAATTCTCCTTCCGCTCTGTATTCCGCTTGCAGCAGCAATCGTTGGAATCACCGGTATGGAAATCTCCAACGCAGTTCCGGAGTACACCTACATCCTGATGTGTTCCTCTGCAGTCTTAACCGGAGCAATCTTTGGTGACCATGCATCGCCAATCTCCGACACCTCCATTCTCTCCTCTATGGGAGCCGGATGCAGTCTGCTCGACCACGTCATGACTCAGATTGTCTACGCAGTCACCGTCGGTGTTGTCGTAATCGCAGGATACATCTTAGTCGGTCTCGGACTCAACGTCTGGATTACTCTCCTTATCATGGCAGCAATCCTTGTCCTCGTCCTTCTCTTCGCCGGAAAGAAAGTTCCGACCTGGGACGGCAAAGAAGCTGCTGAGTAAAACTGAATACGAAGAATCAAACGGGGTTTTTTCCCCTCTAATTTTTTCTTCCCGTCCGTGGGAAAATGATTAAAAAAAGTTAAATGATGAGAGTATTTCCCGGATGCAGAAGCTCTGCCTTCATTCCGGTAGTAAGCTCAATTGCCCGCTTAAACTCAGTTAAATCCTGAGCGATTGCCGGGAAGGTATTGTAATGCATCGGAATTACCAGCGGTGCTCCCACAAACTCTGCCGCCATCATGGCTTCTGCAGGTCCCATCGTATAATGTCCGCCTGCCGGAAGCAGGGAGACATCCGGGTGATAGAGAGAACCAATCAGCTTCATGTCCGAGAAAAGTCCGGTATCGCCTGCATGGTATACACATGCTCCGTCCATGCTGATTACAAATCCGCAGGGTTCTCCCATATAGACCGGAACACCGTTTTCCTCAAGCGAGTTGGAATGCTCGGCATGCACCATAGTAATCGAGATGCCGTCCTCAACTGCCGTTCCCCCGATGTTCATTCCAACCGCATCAACGCCGCGCTTTAGAAGCCAGCCGGCAAGCTCATGGGATGCATAGGTCTTCGGGAACTTCTCCGGAAAGTCTCCTAAGTGATCCGCATGAGCATGAGTAATCAGCACAATATCCGCATCGATATTTTCCCCAAGCGGCATCGGATCAATAACAATCTTCTTCGAGCCGGAAAGGATAAAGCAGGCATGACCTGCAAAGGTAATCTCCATGATTACTTGTACGCAAAGAACCGCTTTATGTCTTTCGGGAAAGTACCGTATGATTCATATTTTGCGGTAACTAATCTGTATGAACTATGTACCGCGTTGTCGAAAACCCGACTCACCAGAAGATGCTCATGCTGATTTCCGCATTTGCTATCTTCATGGACAGTCTGGACAGTTCGATTGTCAATGTCGCAATGCCGGTCATTGCCGCCGAGTACGGCATCGATATTTCCGCCGGCTCGTGGATTGTGATGGCATACCTGCTGATTATGGCAGGATTCATTCTGGCATTCGGCAAAGTTGCCGACAACGGAAAAATCCGCGAGGTGTTTTCAATAGGATTCTTTATCTTCGCGGTAGGCTCGCTTCTCTCCGCTCTTGCCCCGTCGCTTGGAATCATGATTGCCGCCCGCGGGCTGCAGGGGCTTGGAGCCTCCATGATAGCGGCTGCAGCACCGCTTCTGGTAACGCGGTTTTTACCGGAAGGAAAACGCGGTCTTGGCATGGGAGTAATCGCCACGACCGGAGGAATCGCCTTAACCTTCGGCCCACCGCTCGGCGGACTGCTTACTGCCTATCTTTCCTGGCACTGGATTTTCTTAATCAACGTCCCAATCGGCATCGCGGCAATCGCCTTAGCCCGTGCAGTCATCCCGAAGCCGGAAACCAAACCGAAGAAGGAGCCGTTTGACTGGAAGGGGACCTGGCTGATGTTTGCAGCCATCGCCTCCCTTATCCTCTTCCTGGAAAGAGGGCCGGTCCTTGGCTGGACCAGTGTGGAGAGTATCCTTACCGGAACGGTCTTTGCAGTATCTCTTCTCTGGTTTATCTTCCACTCGCTCAAATCTGAGAGCCCGCTCTTAAATGTCAGAATCTTTACCAACTGGAAGTTCAGCGCGGTCTCTGTTTCATACCTTCTGACCTGCGGAGTCTTTGCCGGCGTCATGTACATGGTCCCCTACTACATGCAGACCTCGCTTTCCTTAGATGCTGCCGTTTCCGGATTCCTGCTGATGATTTCTGCCGTCATTACGGCTCTCGTCGGCATCCCGGTTGGCGCATGGAGCGACCGGATTGGATGCCGCATCCCCTGTATTTTAGCGGCAGTCTTCCGTATCTCCTTCTGTCTGATTCTGCTGTTCATCCTGCCGGAATGGGGAGTAATTGCCCTTCTTCCAGCCCTTGTCTGCATGGGCTTTGCCTTCGGAATCTCCGGCGGACCTGCGACCACGCGTATTGTGCAGTTCTCGCCGAAGGGTGAGGAAGGAGCAGGGACGTCTGTGATGATTACTGCAGATTTCCTTGGAGGCGTTATTGGTGTTGCCGCATATGTGGTAATCTTCTCCTTCGCCGTTCCGGCATCCATTGGAATCCCGGTAACTGCTTTGTCTCCGGAGCTGTTCCTGACCGGCTTCCACGCAACCG
>JAGARL010000027.1 GCA_017622255.1 Methanocorpusculum sp. | reverse complement strand
GTTCCTGCTTTTCAGCATCACGCTTGGATTTACCGGAGGATTTCTTGCACTGTGCATTATGCTTCTGGTGTTTGCGGTAAAGGTGGTTGAGTCAACGCTCATCTATGATGAAACCGATGGATGGGATTCGTTTGTTCTGACAGCTCCGGTTTCCCGAAAAGAGGTTATCCGCTCAAAGTATCTTTTACAGATACTCTTCCTTGCCGGAGCATTTCTGCTTTCCGCAGTTCTTCTTCTGCTGATATCCCTGATTCCGCAGTTTGCCGGAGAGGAATGGCTGTATATCATGCTGATTGTCGGATTCTGCTACGCGCTTGTATACGGGGCAGTGGTGATTCCTGTCTATCTGAAGTTTGGACAGCATACATCCCGCTACGTCGCCTTTGTGATTCTGATAGTCGTTGCCGGACTGTTCGGAGTTACATTCGGATTCTCGATGTTTATGGAGTTTGCGGCATCGACAATCCCGCTTCTGATTGGCATACTCGCAGTAAGTCTCGCCGCATACGGGGCATCCTATCTGGTAAGCCAGAAAATCTATGCAAAAAGAGAGTTCTAAGATGAAATATGCATGTCTGCTGTACGCGGATTTCCTGGCACAGAAAAACCGCTTCCTTGCCCTGTTTGCCGGACTGGTTTTCCTGATGGTATGCTTCGGACTTTCCGGTGTTTCGATAGTTGCCTTTCTTGGAATCCTCTGCTTCGCCCCGAAGGTGGTCGAGCTTGCCGCAGGAGGCAGTGTCTCGGAGAACTTTGAGGACTTCCTCCTCACCACCCGCTATTCCCGAAAAGATGTTGTGCGGGGACGCTATCTGCTCTTTGCGCTGTCCTTTGCCGTCATAACCCTGATTGGAATCATCTTATGTCTGGTCATAGACGGATTCGCACCCCTGCTGATTCCAGCCCTTGCCTGCAGTATTCTCTACGGCTCGGTATCCATTCCAATCTGCTGTCTGCTTGATTCCGGCATGTCCAGACCGGCGATTATCGGATTAACCATCCTTGGAATCTTCCAGATGGGAATTCTTATCGGTTCAATCTGGCTGTTTGCAGCACACAGCGAATCCCTGTTCATGCCGGGATATGGACTGCTTGCAGCAGGTATTGTCTGCTGTGCAGTATCGTATCTGGTAAGTCAGAGAATATACGCGAAAAAAGAGTTCTAAAACACAACTATTTTTTTGAAAAACAAAAGAAGGAAAAGACTGTAATTTGCTGGTACATTGTCGTTGTAATACATGGGTGCTGAGAGGCTTAATCCATGTTTCCTTCCTGTCCGGTTAACGAATCCAAGTCGTAGTAACTCACCTCACTATATCTCTGTGTCGTTCGGTTCTGATAAACTATATCCCAAAATATTTCGGGCAGGCCGAAAAATCCGAAACAGTTTCCGGAAAAAAGCAGGGTAGCCGAAAATTCACGCAGGAAAAAAAGTCAGTAGTACGAGAGAACCTCTCGTAACTCATCTAACGAGTGCACCACTTCTGACTCCATCTCCAGCATCAGATTCACACACTCATTCGCACTGAACCGCCGGAAATCCGTACGCAGGGCAATAATCCGCTTATCCGAAGCCGCGGCATAGCCCATCTCCCAGGCCGTTCCCGAATCCGCATCTGCCCCGTCAATTACCGCGACCACAATATCTGCCGATTTCAGTGCCGCAAGATTTCCCGCATAAATTGCCGCCTCGCGGTCCTCTCCGCGGTTTTCTGCATCATCATCCAGCTCCTGCGGGAGGTGGACTGAATAATGCAGGGATTCCAGAACATCCGCCGCCTTGCGGTTGAAACTGCGCTCAGCATCCGAAAAGAGCGGAGAGGCGAAGTAGACATGGTATTTTGCAAACTCCTTTACATCAATCATCGGATAATCCTGGAAACGCTTCAGGAAAACACCCGGACCGTCGGACTTCTCCTCCGTATAGTAGGTCTTTGTAACCCCGCAGGTCGGAGACGAGTTTACGCCGAGGATAAAAAGCGGCGCTTCCCCGCGGTCTGCAATCGTCTTCCTGACACGCTCTTCCAGCCGGTCAACGAGCGAGAAGAACTCCGGAAAGTCCATTCTGTCTTTGAAACATCCCGGCGGACGAACCTCGCCGAAGAACAGCGTCTCCGGACAGGGAAGCTGGACAATCTCGATTCCCGCCTGCCGGCAGCGCTCAATACAGCGGGAGAAAATCACAATATCTTCCGCAGACGTGATGCCTTCCGCCCGCAGATTCGGATAGAGAATACAGGGAGATGCAAGAATATAGGGCATGCTATAGTCTTGGACGTTTGAGAATAAAAGAAGAAGGATTGGTGTCAGCGGATAACGCCGACATAGGGGAGATTCCGGTACTTCTGGTCCACATCCAGACCATAACCCACCACAAACTCGTTGCCAATGGTAAATCCGACATAGTCCCCTTCAAACGGCACAACGCGGCATTCATGCTTATCCAGAAGCGAACAGACCTTTAAGGAAGCAGGATTTCTCTTCAGCATCATCTCCTTGACAACAGAAAGCGTGCGTCCCGTGTCTATTACATCCTCAATAATGATAAGGTGTTTTCCGGCGACATCCTCCTCCGGGATATCGAGTTTCATGGAGACAGTCCCTGTTGACTGCGTTCCCTCATAACTTGCCGTCTGGATGAATTCCATAAAGACCGGGATGGTAATCCGCTTCGCAAGCTCGCAGGCAAAAAACACCGCGCCTTTTAAGGTACAGAGAAGCGTTACACTCTCTCCTGCGTAATCCGCATCAATCTGTGCCGCAAGCTCCCGTATTCGGGTATTTATGACGTCTTCGGAAAGTAAAACGTCGATAGTATCCTTCATAGATACTCATACGACGCAAAAAGAAATATGATTGTCGAAAGAATTGCGGATTTCCGAAACATCCCCTCAGCGGAATGCCAGAACATCAGCAATGCTTTCCGCATTCCAGGCGGCGGAAACATCTCCGCCGAACGCTTCTGCGTAGAGCACTGCGGCATAGGCGGTGTTCTCTTTTCCCGGCAGACAGAAGTACCGGTCTGCGGTTTCGTCCTTCGGTTCAGCACAGACCGCCGAAAGCGCTTCTTTCATGTGGCGGTAGGATTCATCCGCCGGATTGAGGAGCGCTGCTTCCTCTGCCGCGGAAAGTGCTGCAGAAAAGTCTCCGGTCCGAATCGAAGCGCGGGCAATACCAGCCCATGCCGCCGGGAAGCGGTCGTTCTGCTTTAAGGCAAGGCGGCAGGTCTCCGCCGCCTGTTTGTACTCGCCCTCTTCGGATTCCATCCAGGCAAGCTCGATTAAGATGCGGGAGCGAATCTCTGCTCCCGGATTTGCCCGAAGCGCGGCTCTGAGCATAGAGCGGGCGGCATCAATCATGCCTAAGTCAAGATAGACAGAGCCGAGTGCAAGCGAGACACGGGCACGCTCATCATCCCGGGTAGAGCGGGAGGCTAAAATCTGCTCTGCCGCCTCCCGGCGCTTTGCCGGAGAGAGGAACAGGAACGCCGGATAAACAACTGCGGCCGCGGATTCGATGCTCTTCGAAAGGCTTGCGGTTACTGCTTTGTTCAGTGCGGAAACAGCCAATGCAAACTCCTCTGCATCCAGTGCATGCACGACCGCTTCAAGTGCCGGCGTTCCGCGGGCGTAACCGGCCGCTTCCGGAATCAGTCCGGCGGCAACGGCGGCAGAGAACATCTTCGGCAGAATTCTGTCGCGGCGTTCCGGAAGCAGGGCAGATGCCCGGTTATACCAGAAAAGCGCACAGACCGGATCGAATCCGAAGTAGGCAAAGTCTCCCTTCTCTACAGCAAGCGCCGCCTCAACGGCAGAATCTGCCGCGGCAAGGGCGGCAGAATCCGGATTGCCGAACGCATCCATGTGCAGGTTCATATCGCTTAAGCGGGAGAATGCGGCAGAGAAGAGCGCTTCCGGGCAGTCCTCCGCTGCGGCGATCTCCTCTAACCAGCGGTATTCATCCGTATAGTTGCGTCTTCTGCGGGCGGCGGTGGCAAAGGAGAAGCGGATTGCACAGCACTCGTCTGCCGGAAGCTCTGCGGAAAGCCGGGCGATTCTTTCGTAGTACTCATGCATGTCCTCTCCTAAGTCGTCTCCTGCGATGCAGAGATTCTTGAGGCCGTCGGCGATTGCATATTTTCCGCTGTCGCGGCTTAAGAGGAAGGCGTTTTTATAGGACTCAAAGGCGTTGTCGAAGTCCTTGAACTCGGTTAAAATCTCGCCCATCATCTCGAATGCCGGCTTTTCAGCGGATGTACCGGAGTAGGCAAGCGTGATGTTTGCATACAGGTCAAGCGCTGCGTCGTAGTTTCCGGAGGCATACAGCCAGTCAGCGGTCGACACCGCCGGCGCCGGGTCGGCGAGTTCCAAGAGCGGACGGACAATGACTCCCCACTCTTCCGGGGTTACCCGCGGCATGTTGAGCCAGACAACCATCTCATCCGCAGACAGCGTGGAAAACCATGCGCCGGCAACGCAGACCACTGCATCATAGACGATGTCTGCGGAAAGCTCCGGCACACCGGCAAGAGATGCAGCGGCCAAATCAAGCGGGAAGGCATGCCAGAAGGGGCGCCGTCCGGCACCAAAGTACATATCGGAGTTTTTGATTTTGTCAATGACCGCAGAACGGCTCCGGAGTCTCCATACGGATTCCGGAATGCCGGTCCGTGATTCTGCGAAGAGCTCGGCGGTTTTGTTAGTGCCGGAGATGTGTGAGCGAAGGAGGCAGGCAAGAGTCTCTTTTCGTCTGCCGTCAGCAGAGACATACGCAGAGATAAGCCATTCTTTGAGAGCCGTTGCCGGTTTTTCTGCTTCCGCGGCATCGGCAAGAAGCGAGAGAAGCAGTCCGCGGTCTTCCTCGTGATTTAAGATAGAGGATACAACGCGTGCATGGAATCCGCCGTCGACACTCATCCGGTACAGGAACATGTTCTGCAGGACGAGAAGGTCGTAGGATTCTGCTGGCTGGTCAAAGACGGTTAGATAATCACAGAGATACTGCTGCGCAAGATGCCCTTCGCTGACATTCATGATAAGTTAATCTATGCGGGCTCATTATATGTAAGAGTTCCCTTTTGGGGTGAAGGGAGTTCTCCCTTAGGTTTCCAGGATGAGCGCTGCAGGGGCGTTTTTTTCCTGCGCGAAATGATATGAAAAAAGTAAAAGTTACAGAACCTTCTCGATTCTGTCGAGAGCCTCTGCAAGACGCTCCATGGATGCTGCATAGGACATGCGAATCCATCCCGGAGAGCCGAATGCAAATCCCGGCGTGCAGGCAACGTGTGCCTCTTCGAGCCATTTGTTTGCAATTGCGTTGTCGTCGCCGCCGACGTTGACGAATGCATAGAATGCTCCTTCTGCCGGAGCGGTGGAAAGTCCCATGCCGGCGAGTCTGCCGATGACATACTTTCTGCGCTTTTCGAACTCCTGCCGCATGGATTCAACGCAAGCCTGATCTCCGGTAAGAGCCGCAACGCCTCCCCACTGGGAGAAGGTCGTGACATTTCCAACGGAGTGCTGCATGACTTTATCCATGTACGGGATAACAGACGTCGGAGCCGCTAAATAGCCGAGACGCCAGCCGGTCATGGCGAATGCTTTGGAGAATCCGTTAATGGTGATGGTACGCTCGGCCATATCCGGAAGCGAGCCGATAGAGACGTGCTCTTTTCCATAGACCAGTTTCTCGTAAATCTCATCGGACATACAGTAGAGGTCATGGTCGATGCAGGCATCCGCAATTAAGCGAAGCGAAGAGCGTGCGAGAACTGAACCGGTCGGGTTGGACGGAGAGTTGACGATAATCATCTTCGTCTTGTCGGTGATTGCCTCAAAGAGGCTTTCGTCAACCTGGAAGTTCTCGTTTAAGTGGTGGTGAACGGCTTTGCCGCGGGCGATTTTGACAGCCGGGTCATAGGAAACCCATGCCGGGTCAAGGATAATAACCTCATCTCCCGGATTTAAGCAGGCGGTCATGGTAATGCGGATGGCATCCTTGGCCCCGCTGGTGACTAAAACCTGTTTTGCGTCAACCGGGATGTTGTTCTCGCGTCTGAGTTTCTCGGCAACGGCATTTGTCAGTTCCGGAATTCCGCGGGACGGCGCATAGTGGGTTTCTCCGCGGTTTAAGGCGTCAATTGCTGCCTGCGTAATGTGGGCAGGCGTTGCAAAGTCCGGCTCGCCGACAGCAAGACTTATGACATCAATTCCTGCGGCGGACATTTCTTTGGATTTGTTATTCATGGCCATTGTCGCGGACGGCGGGACAGAGGCAATGTTTTCGGAAAGCGGCAACATTACTATTATTTCTGCTGTTAAAATATAAGAAGCCGCGGAGTACAGGTTTTGCGGAGAGGAGATTTTGCGTGTATTATTGGACAGTGGAAGAGCGTTTTCCCTACACGAAAAACGTTCTTACAAAGTCCGATAATACAACCCAGACAAAAAAAAGAAAAAAATGTTAATTGAGCGGGACGATGCTGATGAATGCCTTCAGACCGTCGATATCCCACTCGGTATCCTCTGCATCAGAGGAAGTGCCATAGCGCACCGTCAGAACCTCAGCTCTGACTTCACCGGCAATTTCCGCATTCTTCTGCTCAACAAGACCGGCAATACGCTCATCTGCGAGGACAACGGATGCCACAATCTTTGCATCGACCGCAAGACCTGCCTGCTTTCTCATCTCCTGAATACGGCGGATAACTTCTCTGGAGTATCCGTCGGACTCAAGCTCCGGCGTTAAGGTCACGTTGACGTAAACCGTTGCGTCCTGCATCGGGGAAGAGAAGATGTTCTCCGGCATACGCTCGGTAAAGGTCATGTGCTCTTCGGTCAGTTCGCAGGAGAACTCGCCTTCGGAGAAAGCAATCTTTCCGTCACGGACAAGGGCTGCCTTCAGTTCACTGCCGTTGCTGTTTTCGATGAAGGCCTTCACCTTCGGACCGTCACGGCCGAACTGCTTACCGATTGCCTTCATGGTCGGAACTGCAGTCCACTCTAACTTATCCCAGACACCCTTGACAGCAGAGACTGCGCGTGCATTTGCACGCTCGCATGCCATATCATTCATGGCGGCTACTGCATCAAGAACTTCATCGGACTCGGTTGCCACGACAACCTCCAAGACC